>JAAYYJ010000115.1 GCA_012515455.1 Oligosphaeraceae bacterium | reverse complement strand
TCTGGAATTTGCGCTTGGCAGTGCTGAAATGGCTGCACTGCACCGCCAAGCCCGACGCCTGGGCCGTGGACGTGCCCCTGAAGGCTGCGACTTTGAAAGCTGATGTGGTGGCCTGCTGGCAGTCCGTACGCCGGCATAAAAACCTGGGGATGAACCTGGTTGTTCCCCGGTGCACGGCAGTGGTGCTCTGCGCCGAAAATCGTCAGGCCTGCTGGCCGGAATGCTCTCATCCCGAGGATATCCTCGCCGAGCTGGCCGCCCTGCGGGAGCAAATGCGTCAGGCCGAGCAGTCCATCCGCAGCAGCGAGCCGCATCTGCGCGAGGAGAATGTGCTTTTCGAAGAATTCGCGTTTTGGGATTATGCCAAATCTACCAATGCGGATTATCAGCAAATGCGCCGCCGGCTACGGAACCTGGAGGAGAGCCTATACCGTGGCACCCGCCTGCACAAAATTGCCTGCACCCGCGTGGCTGACGAGATGTATCTGGCCGTGCCGGAGGGTGAGGTCGCCGCAGACGAAGTTATTTCCGGCTGGGGGTTGCTGACCGCGAGCAAGAACCTTGAAATCAAGGTGCAGCGTGAGGCCGCCGCACACGAATGCCTGCCGGAAGCACGCCTGCACCTGATCCAGAATATGCTGATTGCGTCCAGAAATACCATCTCGGCGGCCCAGGGACTGCAGATCACGCCCCAGGGCTGGCGCTATGTCCAGCCCGCCCGCAGTCGTAAAATCCGCCGCCAGCCGGAGCTCTGAGCCGCGCTCTCCGGCATCCGGCTATGCTCATGGGCCCGCAGTCAGCGTACATGCCTGCCCGCATTTAATCAGGAACACCTTGGAGCCACTCTATGATTATCGACACCATGGAAAATCTGCCCTTGTACGCCGGCATCAGTCCCCTGTTTGCCAAGGGTCTGCAGTATCTCTCTGTCCAGGATTTGCGCCGGTTGCCTCTGGGGAGGCAGTCGATTCAAGGCGACGACATCTATATGACGGTGATGGAGGTCGAGGCGCATCCGCAGGAAGGCGCAAAGCTGGAATATCACCGCCGCTATATTGATCTGCAGATGGTCCTGTCAGGACAGGAAATCATGGGCTGGACCGCAGCGGCAGACTTGCCCGCAGGCATACCCTTCGATAGCGAAAAAGACTGCGCCCTGCTGACTGCACCAGTAAGCGCCTGGTTCCCAGTCGCGCCGGGACGCTTCGCGGTCTTTTTCCCCGGCGATGCCCACGCTCCCTGCTGCGGGCAGGGAATCATCCGCAAAGCAGTGATGAAAATACGCTGCCAATAGCCGCAGCGCCAGGGCCGCTTCTGCCCCCGGCTGCCAGCGGGCGCACCCATTATGGCGCCGGATCAGACCGGGCGGGGCGCCAGCAGCGCAGCCACGGCCAGGGCGCGGTCATAGAGATTTTCCCGCGCCCGCAACAGTGCCGCCTCCAGTGAACCGATCTCCGACAAGCTGGAAAATACGGCCGTGAATTTTTGCCGCAACAGTGCTTGCGGGCCTTTGACTGCGCCCGATAATAATATGCATGGTACGCCTTGCGCGGCAGCCATTTCGGATACGACAGCCGGCAGTTTTCCATAACAGGTCTGCTCGTCTGTGCATCCTTCACCGGTGATGATCCAGTCCGCCTGCTGCAGATGTCCAGGCAGACCCACCAGATCGGCGATAAGTCTGGCCCCGGAACACATCTGCCCGCCCAGAAATGCCCGCAGGGCGAACCCGACCCCGCCGGCCGCGCCGTCACCAGGCTGATCCGACCTGTCCGCCAACCCGGCTGCAGATACTTTTTCACTCCAGCGCCGCAAGCCATTTTCCAGACTGCGGACCATCGCCGGGCTGGCGCCTTTCTGCGGCCCGAATACTGTTGCCGCACCTGTCACTCCCAGCAGTGGATTGGTCACATCGCAGGCGACTTTGATACTTACCCCCCGGCAGAGAGCCGGCAATTCCCCGGCCGCTACGCTGGCCAAGCGCTCCAGCATCCCCCCGCCAGGCGGCAAATCTTGCCCGGAGGCATCCAGCAGCCTGGCCCCCAGCGCTTGCACCAGGCCGGCACCACCGTCCACGGTCGCGCTGCCGCCAATGCCCATGATAATATCCCTGGCCCCGGCCGCTATTGCCGCCCGAATCAGCTCACCACTGCCGTAGGTGCTGGTGAGCAGCGGATTGCGCTCTGCGGCAGAGAGCAGTTCCAGCCCGCTGGCACTGGCCATTTCCAGCACCGCCTGGCCGCTTTCCGGGAAAAATGCATACTGTGCCCTGATCGGGCGTCCCAGCGGATCATGCACCCCGGCTTCGCGAAGCTCTCCCGTCCGGGCCGCCAGCACCGCCGCCACCGTCCCCTCGCCGCCATCAGCCAGCGGCACACAGCAAAATTCTGCCCCGGGGAGTTTTTCCTGGAAGGCGCGCAACAAGATTTCGCAGACCTCGGGACTGCGGATGCTGCCCTTGAACGAATCTGGAGCAAAGATAATTTTCATGATCAGGGCACCAGGGTTGCGGCTGCACCTGCCGCGGGGCGGGCCGGGTGGCAAGCATGCCTGTCTGGACACTCCGGATAAGCGGCGGCCGACTTCTCAGCCGGTGACCAGAGTGTCCACAATCTCATTCACACTGCTGCAGCCGTGCCGGTCCAGCCAGGCGCTGATCCCGGCAGGAATCTCCAGCAGGCACATGGGGTTGCTGAATATCGCAGTGCCGACCGCTACCGCATTGGCCCCGGCGACCATAAATTCCAGTGCATCCGCGGCGTCCCGGATGCCGCCCATGCCGATAATGGGCACCGATACCGCCCGGCGGGCTTCGTAGACCATGCGCAGAGCGATGGGCTTGATGCCCGGGCCGCTGTAGCCGCCGGTGATATTCGCCAGGCGGGGCCGGCGGGTCTCCAGGTCAATCGCCAGAGCGGGGATGGTGTTGATCAGTGAAATCATATCACTGCCGTGATCAACTACACAGCGGGCGAAATCGCCGACCCGGCTGACATTCGGACTGAGTTTCGTGATCAGGGGCAGGGCGGTGACCGCCCGGACCGCCGACACTACCGCAGCGGCCTGCTGCAGATCGGTACCAAAGGCAATCCCCCCTTCCTTGATATTCGGACAGGAGATGTTGATCTCCAAGGCCGCAATGCCCGCTTTCTCGGCTTCCAGACGCTCGGCTACCTCGGCATACTGGGAAATGGTTTTTCCCCAGATGTTCACTATTACCGGGCAGGGCAGGGTGCGCAAAAACGGCAGATACTGCGGCTCGGAAATGAATTTGTCGAGGCCGGGATTCTGCAGCCCGATGGCGTTGAGCATCCCGCCGTAGACCTCGACTGCCCGCGGAGTACGGTTGCCGTCCGAGGGGAAGGGCGAGACGCCTTTGACCGTGATGGCCCCAAGCCGGGAAAACGGCAGCAGGTCCTGATACTCCGCACCGTAGCCGAAGGCCCCCGAAGCGGCGATGACCGGATTGCCTAACTTGATGCCGCCTAGATCAACCGAGATATCCGCCATGGCAAACCACAATCCCTTCCCTTATAATTCCAGCATCTTGCGATACAAAGCAATCTCCCGCAGAGCACTCTCCACCTGCCGGACTTTCCATTCCAAATGCCACTTGTCGCAGACGTACTCCATGCTGGGCTCCCATCCCAGGCGGGAATCAAGCTCCACCGCCGGAATCGTCGCCCGGGCATTCGCAATTTCCGCTTCCGCCAGGGAGACCAGCTGATCCAGAATCGCCAGCATCTCAGCCGAATCAGAAGACGCCAGCAGACGGGTATTCAGCAGCCACCACCGCTTTACCGTGGTAGTGGTAATCACAGAATGATAAATGAACTCACCCAGGGCCAGCAGACGCCGGCCATTGTCAAGCTTGTTCGCCGGCATCTGCTCCAGGCTGCTGCGCAAGACTGATAGACCTTGCTCCCATAAGCTCCGCATCTGCTCCAGTCGCTTGATCTCCTTGGGATAGCGCAACGGACCGGGAGTCTGACTCTCATTCTCGTAGGGCTGGTACAGTGTCTTGACAATCCGGTGCCCGAAATGCGCTCCGGGAGCGGTCGGGAACTGGATTTCCTTGCCCCCCATGGTGCGGGTGATGTTGGGCTGAAAGATCAAAGGATAGGCTGGGCCAACCCGCCAGGGGCCGTACTGATCCTCGTTCGAGGCGACATAGAAATCCATCGCCTGACTCCAGAAACGCCAGGCGGACAAAACCGCCGCACTGCTGGCCTGACCATAGTCACGCACCGCAATCCTGGCCAGCAGGCCCTCCAGGTCTTCCTCCCGCGGCGACCAGGCATTGGCTTTGCGCAAATCAATCACCGCATTGGGCCACCAGCCATAATGATGCGTCTCGTAATGCATGTCCACACCCCAGGCGGACAAGGCATGGTTCAAATGCCGGAAACGCTCAATCCAGCGATAGGGCGTGGGGACGTAGGGAACGCAGCCGAAATCCCAGCTCGAGCCGATGCTGTTGGTGGTGGAGCTGATGCGGTGCCCGGTGGCCTTGGCATTCTCACACTCGCTGGTGAAGTAATAGCCCGGCTCGGTGGCCGAAATCGTATAGTCCATCACCGGACAGCACAGGCCGTCAATGCGATTCTGCTTGAAAATCTCGAAGGTGATCTGGACGGTGAAATCAGGATGCAGGTTCTCCAGAAATTTCCGCCGCATCTGGTTGTCCGCCCAGCCCCAGTTGTAGGTGTTGAAGATGATCTCCGCCTCCGGCTTAACCCGCTTGACTGCCCGGCGAATGCAGTCAAGATAGGCCGGGTAGTCCTGGCAGGGCCACCAGCCGGGACTCGGACGGGTGTCGGGAATGCCATCTTTCATGCTCTCGCGCCAGCGCTTGCCGGTGGTGGCTGGGTCCTTGCTGGGGAACTCCAGGGATTCGCCGCAGAGGCCCAAGCCTATGGCCTTGGGATAGCGCCGGAACAGCTCACCGTAGATGGAATCAAAAAAAGCCTCCGCATCTGGTTCATCCGGATGCTTGTAACTGGGCAGGTAGTTGTACAGAAAGGTGCCCAGGCCATATTCCTCAGCCCGGTCAATCAGGTCATTGATGTCACAATGACCGGCTGCAGTCACCCCGAAATCCTTGACAAAAATCTCAATGATGTTGAAGCCGGCGTGGATGATCGCATTCAACTGCCAGTCCGGATAATCGTCAATGCCGCAACCGGAGTGCACCCGCCGACCGCGAATCAGCTGCTCGCGCTTCTGTTCGCCCAGCGGCAAAACCGGCGCCGACTGCAAATTCATGCAGTCCTCAAGATAAACCACCCCATTCCAGAGCCCGGCTAAATCACTGGCACCAAGGATAATCTCCGTCCCGCTGACCCGCAACTGAAACGAGCCCTGGCGTAATTCCGGAACCGCGCAGAGACGCAGGACCGGCCCTGAAATCGCATCCTTACCGCTGCACAGGCGCAGAGGCAAGGACATGCTGACCCCGAGATAATCCTGGAAGTCCGCCGCCGCCTTGTGACCGCCCCGGCCAAAATCATCCGCCAGGACAATCGTCCAGCTGTCGTCCAGAAGAACCTCATCTACACCCGCCCGCACCGCAAAATCGCGCCGGTCAGGTAGGTGAACCACTCGCATCCGCTGTTTGAAATCGTAATTCTTTTCCGTCATAAGTGCTTTCTGAAACAGTTGTTGCTGACGAAATTCGCAAAATCAGCGCTGCATCAGCGCTGACGGCCGCCGGCTCGTGTTCGCGGCAGCGGTTACTTGGCGTAGTCAATGGAACGGGTCTCGCGAATCACGGAAACCCGGATCTGCCCCGGATAACGCATCTCTTTCTCAATGCGCTCAGCCATCTCCCGGGCCATCACTGCCGCCGCATTCTCGCTGATCCGCTCGGGCTGAACAATCACCCGCAGCTCCCGCCCGGCCTGAATGGCAAAGCAATTCTCCACCCCCTCGAAGGCATTGCCGATGCTCTCCAGCTGCTCCAGACGCCGCAGATACAACTCGGTGGTCTCGGAACGCGCCCCGGGACGGCTGGCGCTCAGGGTGTCGCAAATCTGCACCAGAATCGCCATCAGGCTGGTTTTCTCTGCTTCTTCATGATGCGCTGCCACCGCGTTGACAATATCCTCTTCCTCGCCTGCACGCTTGAGCAGGTCTGCGCCGATGGCCGCATGCGAGCCCTCTACTTCGTGATCGACCGCCTTGCCGATGTCATGCAGCAGCCCCGCACGCTTGGCCTTGCGTTCGTCCAAACCAATCTGGGCGGCAATCGCCCCCATCATGGTGGCAACCTCAATCGAGTGCATCAGGACATTCTGGGAAAAGCTGTAGCGGTACTTCAGGCGCCCCAGGAGGCTGACGATATTGGGGCGCAGGCGGGCGATGCCCAGCTTCTCGATGGTCTCCTGACCGGCTTTCTGAATCTCCCCCTCCACTTCCTTGCGGACTTTGTTGACAATCTCTTCCACCCGGGCCGGGTGAATGCGCCCGTCCGCCACCAGACGCTCCATGGTGATGCGGGCAATCTCCCGGCGTACCGGATCAAAACAGGAAATAACCACTGCTTCCGGAGTGTCATCAATCAAGATGCTGCACCCGGTGGCGGCCTCAATGGTGCGGATGTTCCGGCCCTCACGGCCGATGATGCGCCCTTTCATGTCCTCGTTCGGCAGGGGGATGGTGGAGGTGGTGCGCTCATAGGCACAGTCACCGGCATAACGCTGCATCGCCCCAACCATAATCACTTGTGACTCCTGGATCAGACGCTGCTTGTTCTCCTCCTGATAACGGCGGATCAGCAGACCGCGCTCATTCTCCAGAGACTCCTCCAGACGATCCAGAAGTATCTGCCGGGCTTCCTCTTCCGAAAGATTGGCCACCCGCTGCAGCTCCACAATCTGCTGATTGAGCTTGGCCTTCAATTCTTCCTGCTTGGTACGCAGATTCTCTGACTGCAGCTTCAACTCCTGATCCCGCTTGTCCAGTTCCTCCAAACGGGACTCCAGCTGGGCCAGGCGCTTGTCCAGATTGTCTTCCTTGGCCGTCAGGCGCTCCTCGTTCTTCTGCAATTCCCGGCGGTGCTGTTTGCAGGAAGCCTCGAACTCGTCTTTGGCCGCCAGGACGGTTTCTTTGGCTTTGATCTGGGCTTCCTTCAGCAAGACCTCGCCTTCCTGCTGCACCCGGCGGCGAACCTGTGTGGCTTCCTCCTGGGCAGCAGCGATGATCTTCTCTGCCTCAGACTGAGCCCCGGCCCGGTCACCGCCCCGGCCCTGGCTGCGGCTCTGCTTCCAAATCCAAAAGATGATGACCGCCAGCATGATGATGATAACAATAACAAAGGGCAGCTCTGAATTGATTAAGGCGCTGTCCAACAACAATAGATATTCGCACATCTGTCTAATTCCTTCTGGCTGTGAAACGATGCCCCCCTTGCCGGGGCGGCGTCATTCTGTTATTGCCGTCTGACGGCAATCAATGGTGCGTGATTCAGTGACCACAAAGTGTACGGCCACATCGTGGGCAAGCACTGGTATCCCAGAAATCAGCTGGCAGTCCCAGCACACGCCAATGATCAAGTCCTGAGAATGTCCCAGAAGCCGGTCATAATATCCCTTGCCGCGGCCTAAGCGGGCACCACTGGCACTGAAGGCCAGACCTGGAACCAGCCATGCCCGCGAGGGGAGATTATCAGTGCCGCAGGAAATATCTTTCGGCAATAACGGATGGGGTTCCAGAATACCATAATGACCCGGAACAAGATCGCGGGCCAAATCAGTGACCGAAGCTAATTCATACTGCCTTTGGGAGGAGACAAAACGAGGCAGCAGCAGCTTCCGCCCGGAACGCAGCCACTCCACCAGATACGGACGCAAATCCGGCTCCGGCGTTATGGCCAGAAAGCCCACCAATATCTCGCTGCTGCCTAATTCCGACAATGAGCGCAGACGGGCAAGCAACTCGAAACTGTGTGCCTGACTGCAATCGGAACCGGCGAACAGCAAAGACCGCATTCGCTGGCGCAGACTCTCTTTGCTTTCCATGAAATCATGCCTTCGGGGCCAAACTCCTGCAGGACAGCATACCAGTACCCGCAACCGGCAAAAAACTACATTAGCGCGGGTAACCGAACCTGCCCCAGGGAAAACGCCCGCCAGGCCGCAACGGTGATTCTGAACCTGACCATGGTTGCCGGAAGTCATCCCCAAACCAACAGCTGATGACATTCCGCTAACTAAGGTATATTAAAAGCATCCCACGCAGGCGATGCTCACCTCTTTAAATTAGGACTAATCGGCAAACATGCAAATCCTATTGCAAAATTATTGTAAAAAAAGCGGCAAAGCTACGGTTCGCCCAGCACGCCTACAGCAGCAGGAATGAATCTTCTGCTGGATAAATCTCCGGACCGCATGGCGCAATATTATTTTGCCTCTGATAATTATCGGCTGGAGCAGGTCAGGCCGCCGCAGCTAGAGCCCTGAATCCTGTCTCTGGCAGGGATACAACTGCTCTGCTACCTTGGGAGGCGCTAACGATTGTAGCCCTGTACGCCGCCGAACCGACGCCGCCGGTCAGTGCAACGGTAAGGTTTTCCCCCTGGACGGCTGTCGCGACGGGTGCGGTCGGCTGTTCCTGTTCAGCTGAAGTGCAAGTTGCCGTATCGCCCCTGATTCCAGGGCCAGCACTGCGCCTCGAGGGGGGGACCCAGAGACGCACTTCCTGCACCCGCACAGGCAAGCTTCACTGCCACCCGCCAACCAGGCTTTCGCGCCGGATGAACCGAACCTCCCGGCCAGACGGCTGCGGCCATTTTTTTGCCGCCCGGTGATTTGTTTTTCGGCTGATCTGCATTATAGTAACAGACTGTATTTACACTCTTTTGCAATCGGAGAGGCTGACATGAATGAAGAATATCTGAATCGGGCCCGCAAGAAGGTCAAAGACGTGCGCCTGTTCATCAATGGCGTATCCAAACGTGCCAGGCAGTTGTCCAACGGCAGCAGGCGCCTGGTACCGACCATGCCTGAAGATGAACGCTCCAATCTGGATATCGCACTGCTGGAAGTGGCTGAAGGTAAAATTATCATCAGCTCCGGGGAAGAAAATTAATCCGCGCACAGCTTTAGGCCAGCCCTGCGGGGCTGGCTTTTTTTCTGCATGAAACACTGGCGGATTAAGAGACGGCATATTTTGTTGCCGCAGAACAATATCGCCTGCTACATCCCGCCGTCGGACCAGGAAGAGCCGTTGCGGCGGCTGGAGCGGCGTTATGCGGTGCTGCTGTTCGCACTGGGCATCGGCATCTATTTCCTGGTCAATGTCCATAGGGTTGCCGTGCCGGGGCAGCTGTTCAATGAGCTGCAACGTGACTTCAGCATGTCAGCCTCCGCAGTGGCCAATTTGGGCTCGGTTTTTATGTACATCTATGCCGCCACCCAGTTGCTGGTCGGCCTGCTGGTCGATAAATACGGCGGCATGAGGGTGCTGGCTGCTGGCAGTACAGCGTTGAGCCTGGGCGCGCTGCTGTTTCCGCTGGCCCAGTCGGTGCCGATGCTGCTCTGCAGCCGGATGCTGGTGGGTTTGGGCTGCGGGGCGGCCTATTTGTGCCTGATTAAGGAAACCGACCGGCTCTTTTCCCGGAATTTCGCCGCGGTTACCGGCTTGGTCATCTTCCTGGGCTACTCCGGCGGCGTGGTCGGGACCATGCCGCTGGTCAAACTTACCGCTCTGATCGGCTGGCGGGCCTGCCTGATGACGCTTGCCATTTCCGGCATTCTGATTCAGCTGGTCATGATAGCCTGCTGGCGCTGCACCCGCCAGCCGCAGATTAAAAAAGGTTCAATCAGCCTGAAACCTTATTTGACCGGCTTCAGGAACTTGAATAATTTGCGGCAGGTGTTTTCATTCGCCGCCAATTTCGGCATATATTATACTGTATTGACAGTACTCGGCAAGAAGTTCCTCGAGGATGTCGCCGGTCTCAGTGCAGGAGTCGCAGCTGTGACCTGCAGTCTGATGGTGGTCATCTCTGCTGTTCTGAACCAGGCCACCGGACTGCTCTGTACCTATACCGGTAATCTGCGCCGCCCTTATTTCCGGGTGCTTAATTTCTTCCCCCTGCTGGCCCTGGCATTGCTGCTGCTGCTGTTGCTCGGCCCTGGCCCTGCCAGTCAGAAAGGTGCGTGGTTTATCGTCGCTTTCCTGCTGCTGTGCATAACTTCCGGCTTCAGCCCAATTACCAATGCCTTGGCGAGGGAAATTAATCCTCCCGAAGCCACCGGCGTCGCCGTGGGGATACTTAATTTTGCCGCTTATGTCATGGTCGCGGTTTTTGCCAATCTGTCCGGTTTCGTACTGGATTGCTTCCGCAATCATGCCACTGCGGCAGCCGATGGTGCGGTAATTTATCCCCAAGCTGCCTATCTTACTTTGTTCGGGCTGCTCTTCCTGACCGCAGCCGGAACTTTCTGCATTAGCTTGACCATGCCGGAAACCTATGGCCGCAATATCTACCAGGGAAAACGAAAAATCGTCAGCATCCTCGGCCGCATCAAACTGGTGCTGCAAGAATAATAACCTGGAGTAGTTATGCCTACGCCCATAACATCCAGCTTGGATGTCCTGCATGTCACCGAAGCCTGCGCCGGTGGCGTGCGCCGGCACCTGCAGCTTATTATCCCAGAATTGCAGCGCCAGGGAGTCAGGAACGGACTCTGGACCTTCTCCGCCCGGGCAGAACAAAATTTCGCGGCCGATGTCGCGACCTGGGAGCCGGCACCCGCTTTTGTGCAGTTCCAGACTCTGCCAAGGGCAATCTGGCCGGGCTTGCTGTGGCTGCTGCGCTGCCGTTTGCAGAAAATCGTCGCTACCCTGCAGCCGCGCTGCCTGCATCTGCATGCCGGCTGGGCAGGACTGCTCGGGCGAAGCATCCGCTGGCCGGATACGATACAGCTCATTTACTCACCCCACGCCTTCGGAATCCTGTCCGGGCAATCCTGGCTGCGCCGGACAATCCTGCCCCAGCTGGAAACACGCCTGGCCGAAAGGACCCATGCCTATATCCTGGTCGGGCCGGATGAATGCCGGGAGGCCAGGATGATGAAGCTGCCAGAACAAAAATTGCACCTGATTCCCAACGCCCTGCCGGAGGACTTCGCCGCGGGATTGCTCCCCCGGGAGCAGGCTCGTGCCCGTCTCGGATTGTCCGCCCGGACTCAGGCGATACTGGTGCCGGGACGGCTGGCCTGGCAAAAGGGCGGCGATATCCTGCTGTCGGCCTTGGCCCAGACCAGGCTGCCCAATCCCCATACCCTGTTCTGCTTCTGCGGCCAGGGACCACAAGCGGCAGCCTGGAGACGGATGGCCAGAGCCGGCGGCATTGCCGGGCAGGTGCGCTTTATGGACTATCTGCCCGATTTGCGCCGGCTGCTGCTGGCTTTCGAGGCCGCAGTGCTGCCTTCCCGCTACGAGGGACTCTCCTATGCTTTGCTGGAATGCCTGGGCGCCGGACTGCCACTGCTGGTCAGTGACCTGGAGGCTAATCTGCAGGACCACACCTGTCATACTTTTGCCGCCGGAGACAGCGACTCGCTCGCCCAGGCCCTGCCGCAGTTCCTCGCCTCCTGCCAGACCCGCAGACCAGAAAAACACCACTGGACCTTGTCCCGGCAGGCCGAGGCGCTGCAAAAAATTTATGCGGCTGCATCCGCACCTGCATAGTGAGGCAGCCGGTACGGACTTCTTTTCCCGCCACCATCTCATTTGCCGCCAATATCTCTTGGCAACATTAACCCATAAAGGAGCAGAACCATGGCAGACAAACCCAGAATCATCATCCTTGGCGCCGGCAGCCGCGGCTCCGGTTATGCCAATTTCGTCGCCCGCTTCCCGGACAGGGCCGAGGTGGTAGCGGTCGCTGAACCGAGGGATTTCTACCGCAACCGTGTCGGTGATGCACACAATCTCCCGCCCGACCGGCGCTTCCTGTCCTGGACGGAAGTCGCCGCCCGACCGCGTTTCGCCGACGCAGTACTGATTTGCATGCAGGACGATATGCACGAAGAGCCGGCTGTCGCCTTCGCCCGCCTCGGCTATCATATCCTGCTGGAAAAGCCCATGGCACCCACCGCCGCAGCCTGCCAGCGTATTGTCAAAGAAGTAAAGGCCGCGGGCACGATCTTTGCCGTCTGTCATGTCCTGCGTTACACCGTTTTCACCCGCAAGCTCAAGCAAATCCTGCAGGCCGGGAGCATTGGCGACATCGTCTCCATCCAGCACCTGGAACCGGTTGGACATTGGCATCAGGCCCATTCCTTCGTGCGCGGCAACTGGCGTAATGAAAAACTCTCCTCATTTATGCTTCTGGCCAAATGCTGCCACGACCTGGATTGGCTGCGCTATGTTATGGACAAGCCCTGCCGGAAAGTCCAGTCTTTCGGTTCGCTTCACCATTTCCGCCCCGAATGCCAACCCGACGGCGCCGCCGACCGTTGTCTCGATTGTCCCGCTGCAATCGAGACCCAGTGCCCGTATTCGGCCATCAAAATTTATCTCCGGGACCGGGTCGACAAAGGGCTTATCTGCTGGCCAGTTGATGTCCTGACCCCGGACCCGACGGCAGAGTCAGTCAATCTGGCCTTGCGCGAAGGACCTTACGGCCGCTGTGTCTATAAATGCGACAACGATGTGGTCGATCAGCAGGTGGTCAACCTGCAGTTCGTTGACGGTTCAACCGCAGCCATGACCATGACCGCATTTTGCAATGAGGGGGGGCGGCAGACCCGCATCTTCGGAACTCGCGGTTCGCTGCAGGCCGACAGCAAGCAGATCATCGTGACTGATTTCCTGACCGGGAAAATTGAAACCATTGATACCGACATCTGCAATGATGGCGGTATTCTCAGCGGACATGGCGGCGGCGACGGCGGCATTATGGATGCCTTCCTGAAGGCTGTGGCTACTGGTGACAAATCCTCGATCCTGTCCGGCATCGAGGAAACGCTGGAGAGTCATTTGATGGTTTTTGCCGCGGAACAATCACGGCGCACCGGCCTGGTGCAGGAACTGTAAGCACCAGTGCATTATCCGCACCCGTGTTTACCCCACTGCTTTACTGATGGCCGTCGGACTTTGCCGCTGACACCATCTCCGGTAAAAAAACTCCTCAGAAGTTGTTTTTCTCGCCCACAGGACTAAATTAATACTCATCACCGCCCGGGTGGTGGAATGGCAGACACTAGAGACTTAAAATCTCTTGCCCGAAAGGGCGTACGGGTTCGACTCCCGTCCCGGGTACCACTTAATAATCAAAGACTTGCGACTTTCTCGCAGGTCTTTTTTTTGCCCTTTTTTCAATTTTCGGTGT
>JAAYYJ010000114.1 GCA_012515455.1 Oligosphaeraceae bacterium | reverse complement strand
TTTGAGGAAATCATCCGCCAGCGGAAATATACCCACGGCAAAAACGGCTCAATCTTCTTTTTCCTGGATACCACCGGGGGCTGTCTGTCGGAATGCACCGCCCATAATGTAGTCACAGTCCCCGTGGCCGTCAGGGGGATGCTGATCCGCGCCAACATCTGGCATAACCCCGGCATGGCGCGCTATTCCACCAACACCATCAAACGGACCCTGGACAGCGCTTCCCGGGAATTCCAGGCCGCTGCGGGACTGAATGAGGCACTGGCCAAGCGGGGCTTCATTGCTCTGGAGGATGTCTGGCGCACTGCCAGAATGCGCGGCAATCTCGAGAGTATGGGCAGTGTCCGGGGATTATGCTCGGCAACCACCAACTCCGCCTCGACCCTGGAACTGGACCAGGAGTTCCCCGACGTTCTCAGTACCGCCTATGTCACCTTGGGCCCGCCCGGTCACACGGTGTTTCTCCCTGTGCCGGTGTGCGTGCAGGATATCCCGGAGGATATCATGGACGGGTCCTGGTCCCGGGCCGCGATTGCCCGGCTGGAGGACCAGGGACTGGAGTTCGACAGTGCTCTCTGGCTCAAACCAGAGGCGGAGTTGCAGGCAGTCTATCAAAAAGCCCTGCAGGACGCGAGAGAAGCCTTGCGGCAGGGACAGCGGGAGGGCGCAGTCGCCCGGCTGCAGCAGGCCTTTGCCGAATGCTGCAGGCGGGCACGGCAAGAGGTCATGCCGCAATGAACCGAAACCCTGCGGGGTGACTGAAAAAATGTTCCGCTCGGGGAAGAATTTGTCAGTTCGTACCACGGCCGCGCTCCTTGCCCGCTCTGCTTTTCCCCCCGGCTCCGGTTCACCATGGCTGTTTTCGTCAAACTCTCCGGCTCATTGGGGCTGTGGCGACATGCGGGTCTTGCACCCGTGCCAGTCTCTCCATCCATCACTACATTTCGCTCATAAAAACGTATTGATCCCGATAAAATTCTTCAAAGGCTGCAATCATGAAAACTCTTGCCTTGCTTGGTGCTGCGCACATTCATACGCCGAATTTTGTGAAACGCTTGCTGGACCGCAAAGACGTCCAGGTGAAAGCGGTCTGGGACCATGATCCGGCCCGCGCTTCCAAGAATGCCGCGGCCCTGCACCATGCCGCAGTGGTCTCCGAGCCCTCGGCCATCTGGAACGATCCCGGCATCGACGCGGTGGTCGTCTGCTCCGAGACCAACCGCCACGCCGAGCTGGTCGGCGCCAGCGCCGCCGCCGGCAAGCACCTGTTCGTAGAAAAGCCCCTCGGCTTCTCCGGGACCGACGCACTGGCCATGGCCAAGGCGATCCGCCAGGCCGGTGTGCTCTTCCAGACCGGCTATTTCATGCGCGGCAACCCTATAAATCAGTTCCTGCGCCAGAAATTACAGGAAGGGCTGTTCGGCAAGGTCACCCGCATCCGGCTGTCCAACTGCCATGCCGGTTCGCTGCACGGTTATTTTGATTCAGACTGGAGCTGGATGGTCGATCCGGCCATTGCCGGTTGCGGCGCCTTCGGCGACCTGGGCACGCACGTGCTCGATATCCTGCTCTGGTGGTGCGGCGCCCCCGCCCGCGTGACCGCCGACACCGCGGTAGCCACCGGCCGTTACGGCCAGTGCGACGAATGCGGCGAGGGCCTGCTGCGCTTCGCCGATGGCTGTATCGCCTCCTTAGCCGCCGGCTGGGTGGACGTGGCCGATCCAGTCAAGGTCCTGATCAGCGGTACCGAAGGGCACGCCTGCGTGATCAGCAACCAGCTCTATCTGACCAGCGCCAAACTCCCGGGTGCCGACGGTGCGACCCCGTGGACAGACTTGCCGCCCGCCCTGCCGCACGCCTTCGAGCTCTTCCTCGATGCCCTGAACGGTAAGAAGGTGCCTCTGGTCACCCCGGACGAGGCGGCCCTGCGTTCCGTCGTCATGGGAGCGCTGTACCAGGCTGCGGAGAAGCAGCAGTGGGTCAGCCTGGCAGGGCAGAAACGGTAATTGCCGGCCGGCTCCGCACTGGACTGCGGCGGGGCGGTGAATCACGCTGGCAATCTAGCCCCGCGCCATCAGCGCAAAAACGCCCCAGCCGAGATATTCCCGCGTATAGGTGACATAGCGTTTGGGTTCCTGGCTCAGGTGGCTACGGATTTCCGGCGCATAATCGTCGTCGGGATTCGCTGCCAGCCAGCGGCGCATCGTCAGCCACTTGGCGGCCTCATACCGGTCCCAGCCCTCCTGGTCGGCGAGAACCATTTCCACCACATCGTAACCGAGCTCTGCAAACGCAGCAATCTGTTCGGGCAGGGTGAAAAAATCTGCGCTTACGCCGGCGCCGCAGCCCTGGGCAATCTCTTCCGTCCCGGGAATCTGCAGCCAATAGGGCTCGCCAATCAGGATGATGCCGCCGGGCTTGAGGCTCTGCGCCAGCAGCTGGATGGTGCCGGCCACGCCACCACCGATCCAGGTGGCACCAACACACGCCGCCACACCGACCTTCTCTTCCGCGACATAGCCGGCGGCGTCCCGGTGGATGAATTTCACCTTGTCGGAGACGCCCAGTTCCCGGGCGCGGAGTTTTGCCTGTTCGCTGAACAACTGGCTCAAGTCGACACCGGTGCCGGTAATGCCATAGTCGCGGGCCCAGGTGCACAGCATCTCCCCTGAACCGCTGCCCAGATCGAGCACGCAGGTGCCCGGTTCCAGGCGCAGAGCCGCCCCCAGCGTGGCGAATTTTTCCGCTGTGAACGGGTTATGAATGCGGTGGGCGCTTTCAGTGATGGTGAAAAAACGCGGAATGTCATCGGCCATGGCTCATTGTCCTTTCGGGTTGTTCTCTTGACTTGCCCCCAGTGCTGCGGTTGGGCAAAAATCAGCTTGCGGTTGGCAGCCAGCGCTCGAGTACTTCCCGTAGTTTCTGCAGGGTGATTGGTTTGGCGATGTAGTCATCCATGCCGGCCCGGCTGCAGACTTCACTATAGCCATCAATGGCATGCGCAGTGACGGCAATTATCGGCACCTGGTGATGCAGTATTAAACCATGCGGATCACGGATGCGTTTTGTGGCTTCCAGGCCATCGAGATCAGGCATCTGGACATCCATCAGCACCAACGCATATTTTTTCGCTGCCATTTTTTCCAGCACTTCCAGGCCATTTCCCGCGATATCTGCTTTGAGTCCCAGTTTATCCAGCAGCAAGGTCATGATTTTCTGATTGGTGACATTGTCTTCGGCAAGCAGAACCTCAAGACCCTGTCCTGCCCATTGTACAGATTCCCCGGCCAACGTCACCGGGAGTGGTGCGGTCGCCTTTGCCAACCCGCGTAGCGCTGCCCGCAATTCCGGGCGGCTGAACGGTTTGGTGAGGGTTCTGGTAAACCGGGTACTGTCTGCCAGATGACCGTCGACTTTGCTCCCCACCGGCAGCAACACAATCACCGGCAACCCGGCCAGACCGGGGTCCTGGCAGATTTCTGCAACTAGGCCTGGCAGGGTCGCGTCAATCAGGGCGGCCCGGAAAGGGTCGTTATCGGCACTGGCCTGACGCAGCAGTTGCAAAGCACTGGCAGTGTCTTGTGCTGCGACAGTGCGCAATGAGTTGGCCTCGAGTTGCTGTTGCAGGGCTTGGCGTGCGCTGGCGTTGTCATCAGCAATCAGAATTCTGGCATTCTGCCAAGCGGCATCGAGTGGCTCAAATCCAGGGTAATCTGGCACCCGTTGGAGAGGGATTGTGAAGGTGAATTCGGAGCCTTTGCCGATTTCGCTGCTAAAATCCAGAGTTCCACCCAGGTGTTCGATCAGGCCCCTGGTGATTGGCAACCCCAGGCCAGTACCGCCATACTTGCGCCGGTTAGATGAATCCGCCTGAAAAAAGGCATCAAACAGGAACGGCTGCTGATCCTTCGCGATGCCAATACCAGTATCACGCACCGTAAAGCGGAGAGTAATCGCAGCGGAATTTTCGGTTTCCATGGCGACGCTGACGCAAACTTCGCCCTGATCTGTGAATTTGACCGCATTTCCGGCCAGATTCATAATCACCTGCTGTAGACGCAACGAATCACCAATTACCTTGGCCGGAACCTGCGGCGACACGGCCAGAACCAACTCCACGTCTTTCGCCCCGGCGGTGAACGCCAGACTGCCAACCAGCCCCTTGAGCAGCTCATCCAAGTCAAATTCGCGGTTATGCAATTCCAGCTTGCCGGCTTCAATTTTGGCAAAATCCAGGATATCGTTCACCAGCTCCAGCAGCAATTTTCCGCTGGAAGAGACAATTTCCACCAGGCGGTGCTGCTCGCTGTCCAGGCAGGTCTCCGCCAGCAGGTCCGCTATCCCGATCACACCATTGAGCGGGGTGCGGATTTCATGGCTCATCTTGGTCAGAAAATCGCTTTTTGCCTGGCTGGCCGCCGAGGCCTGCTGCTGACTCTGCTGCAACTCCGTCTCTTTGCGAATGCGTCCGCGCACATTAACCAGCATCTGGGCAAGGACGTTCAGGAGGCGGGTCTCCCCTTCCGAATACTGATGTTTTTGGTGCACGGAATCGACGCCGACAAAGCCCCAGCAGCGATCTTCCTCCATCATTGGCACACAGAGCAGGCTTTGGACTCCTTGAGCTTGCAGGATTTGGTAAACCGCATCGTTCTTCGGCAGGCGTTCAACATCCGGGATATCCACTACCTCCCCCATGCAGGTGGCCTTCACCCACCAGATAACCTCCTTCATCGGAACCTTCTGCATATTGCTGATCTGCGGTGATATCCCCGGAGCGCACCATTCGTAGGTATTCGAGCAGAACTGGTTATCCAATTCATATTCATACACGTACAGCCGGTCTACTCCCAGGAATGACCCCAGTTCTGCGAGCGATTGATTGATGGCTTGATCAATCTGCTCCAAGGGCAAATTGATGTATTTCGTTGCAATCTGGGTCAGAATCTTCTGAAAACCGATCTGCCGCTCCTTTTCCTCCTCAGCTATTTTCTTTTCTGTGATATCCGTGCTTTCTCCGCGGTATCCGCCCAGACTGCCATCGGCTTTGAACAGGGGCATGCCGCGGGAGGAAACCCAGACCGCATCCCCAGTTTTGCTGGCCAGTTGCTGTTCCAGGCGGTTCATCGGTTTCTGGCTCTGGAACAAAGCCTGCAGCTGCTCTTTGCCGGCCTGCCGGAAATCCTCCCGATACAGGTCATG
>JAAYYJ010000113.1 GCA_012515455.1 Oligosphaeraceae bacterium | reverse complement strand
GCGCAAATCCGGGATGACTGAACTCACCGGGGCAGCCGAGGCGATGACAATCGGCATGGAGAAGCCGACTTCGCCAAAAGCGATGCTCGGATTAGTGGGTGCCAGTGGTGGTGCGCTGGGGCATTTATAGGCGTGGGTGGCGGGGAAACCGGATTTGCCGGCCAAAGGCAGATAATTGATGGTCCAGAAAGATGTGGCATAGAATCCCAGATACGGTGCGGTTCGCTCCGGCCACCCCCAGTTGCGGTAGGTGCAATACCCGGAATAGTTTGAGGCCTCCTTGTCATAGCTGAAAATCAGATAATCATCGCTGTCCATACTGTACATCACGGCGGCGGTGTTGACCTGCTTCAGGTTGCTGCGGCAGCCGATGTCGCGGGCCTTGTTGCGGGCCTGGGTCAGGGCCGGCAGCAGCATGGAGGCCAGCACAGCGATAATGGCAATAACCACCAGCAGCTCAATCAAGGTAAAAAGATAATATTTCCGCATCATTATCATTCGTTGGATCATCCTAGATTGCATTAATTTCTATGACCTGATTGGTAACTGTAATACACGGTGGCTGCATTGTCAAACCGGTAAGTAAAAAACAGGCACCCAGACCGTATTTCCAGCCGGCACCGGCAGGCACTGTGCAAGTCTTTCGGTGCCAGCTGGATTCAGTCAGGCGGGGTGCTTATTTCTTGGTGTACTGCACCCGCAAAATCATGCCGGCGGTCAGGTCTGCATCAGTCTTGACAGTGGGATTGGCCTTCAGCAAGTCCGCCGTGGTGATTTCGTAGAAGAGGGCGATGCCGTCCAGAGTCTCACCCGCCTGCACCGTATGAGTGATGGTAGTCTCCTGCACGGGCACAGTCTCTTCATTAACCGTCCCAACCACGTCCGGCTGAGGGGTGGCCGGGGCAGCCGCATCGAGGTTGTTAACTGCCTCAAGCGGACCAGCGGCGGCGCCGGCAGCCGGAGCAGCCGGGCCCTCAACCGCAGCCGGAGCAGCGGCGGCAGCCGGAGCGGCGGTAGCAGCCGGAGCGGAAGCAATGCCGCGCAGCTGCAGTTTCTGCCCGACCTGCAGAGGCGGATTCTCACCGCTCAAGTTGTTCCAGGCCCGGATATCTTTCTCCTTAATTTTGAAACGGCGGGAGATTTTCCAGACGCTGTCGTTGGGCGCTACGACGTAGATGCCATCAGCGGGGATGGCCGGGGCGCTGCTGCCTTTGCTGCCTTTGCTGGCAGAGGTATTGTTGCTGGACGAGCCGCTGGTCTGAGCCTTGGGTTTGCGCTTGGGCGCCACGATTGGCGCATCAGAGGCGGTGCTGGGAAGATTCAGTTTAGTGCCGATTTTCATCCGGTTCGGATTGACACTGGGGTTGGCTGCGGCTATATCCTGCCAGCGTACTCCCACACAGGCCGCGATGGACCCCATGGTCTCCCCTGCCCGCACAGTATGCGTCCGCAAGGACTTGGCCGGTTCAGTCACGACCGGGGTTTTGATCTGCGGTTTAACCGGCTTGACATCAGGCGGAGAGGGTGGAGTGACCAGTGCCTGTTCTGGCGCGGCAATCTCTCCGGTTGGGACATAGGTAGGCACCTCTGCGGGAACGAACGGCTGCGCGCTGTTCGGCAGGGGCTCAGCCACTTCAGTCACTCCGGCCGGCACAACTGGTGCCGGCGGCAGGGGCTCAGCGACTGGTTCGAATGGTTTGACATAAGGTGGCGGCAGCATATTGCGGCTGCCCAGCACCCCGTCATTGAGATTCTGTGTCTTGCTCTTGCAAGCCGTGAATGCGAGGAGCAGCAATCCCACGGCTGTCAGCACGCAGGTGTTTTTAAGTCTAAAACTGTTTTTCATTCCCGTTGTCTCCTGTTGACTATCCTAATAAAAGTTTGACCACGCTGGACATAGTCACTGAACATATCAAAGCTGGCACAGCCTGGGGCAAAGAGCACCGTATCACCCGCTTGGGCCAGTTCATCTGCCCGGGCCACCGCCGTTTCCAAATCCTCGCACACCGTCACTGGCACCGCCCCCTGCCAAGATTCGGCCAGGCGCTGGCGGCATTGCCCGAAAAGCAGAGCGGCCCGGGCATGTTTTGCCAGTGCCGGGCGTGCTTCGAGCAGCGAACATCCCTTGTCCATGCCTCCGGCCAGCAGCACGACACAGCGCTTTCCCGGTCTGGCGCAAGTCTCCAAAGCCTGACACAGGGCATCGACGTTGGTAGCCTTGGAGTCATTGATGTAGGTCACATTGTTCCAGGTGCCGACCAGCTCCAAGCGGTTCTGGCCACTGGTGAAGCTGCGCAGTCCCGCAGCGGCGTCCTGCGGGTTGAGTCCGGCAGCCTCCAACATGGCCAGCACTGCCAGGGCATTTTCGCAGTTATGCCGGCCCTTGAGCTGCATCTCCCCGACAGCGAACAGTGCTTCGAGCTTGTCTTGCCGGCGCCGGCAGAGCGCAGCATCCTGGAGCACGAAATCGGCCTGCAGGTCGGGCTGGGTTGAGAAACTGATGCTTTTTCTCCCGCGGATGGCTTCTGCGACCTCCGGGATGGCCAGCAAGCTCGCATTCAGCACCGCCCGGCCTTCCGGTGGCAGCTGCCGCAGGAGCTGCAGCTTCAGGCCGAGATAGGTCTGCATGTCGCCGTGCCGGTCTAAGTGATCCGGGCTGACATTCAGCACTGCGGCCACTGCCGGCTGCAAGCCAGCGGGCGCTTCCAGTTGAAAAGAACTGACCTCCAAGACCACAAAATCCCATTTCCCCGCTTGCCGGACTACTTCCGAGAGCGGCAGGCCGATATTTCCGGCAGCGATAGCGGCCAGTCCGTTGAGTCGCAGGCAATGGGTGAGCAGTTCGCAGCTGGTGGTCTTGCCGTTCGTGCCGGTGATAGCCAGCAATGGCCAGGGGCAGCGCGCGGCAGCGAAAGCCAGTTCGGAGAGCACCGGCACGTGGCTGTGCTGGGCTAAACGGCCCAGGATGCTGTTTGCTCTGATACCCGGGCTGATGATGATGCCGTCAGCGTCAGGGGGAGTCCGTTCGCCGGTCCAGCCGAACTGACAATCGATGCCCTCAGCAGCCAGGGTGCGGCGGGAATCCTGCAGCTGCGGCGTATTCTTCTCGTCCAGAAGGGTGCAGGCGGCACCTTGTGCGGCGGCCAGGCGTGCGGCGGCCAGACCGCTGGCACCTGCTCCCAATACCAAGATTTTTTTCGGCTGGTTTTCCATTCCCCTCTCCGCGGCCTCCTTCACTCAGGGGAGATGCAACAACCGGGCGGCATTTTTCCAGAGAATCTGCTCTTTTTTCTCTGCGGGTATCGGCAGTGCCTGGATGGTTTCCCAGGCGAAACGCATCTGCATGGGCCCCTGCAAGGGCACATCCGTACCGAAGACGATATGCTCTGGTCCCGCCAGAGAGAGCATTTTTTCCATCACTCCGGGGTACACGTACATCAGGAAATGCGCGGTATCGATGAAGACATTAGGCAGTTTGCGGGCCGCTACCGCCTCGAGTTTATCGAGATTCGGAAAGTACGGGTAATTGGCATTCTGATAAATGCCCGCGATATGGGCCATAATCACCTGCACCCCGGGGTGGCGTTCGGCAAAACTGGCCACCGCCAGGGCATCGGCAAAACCGGTGCCGGGCATGCAGGAGACATGAAAGAGCATCAGCTTGACCAGTCCGCTGTCGGCCACCTCATCCAGAAAAGCCGCCATGCTGGCGGAACGAAGATCATAGCCGTGATAATCGGGATGGACCTTCACGCCCCGAAAACG
>JAAYYJ010000112.1 GCA_012515455.1 Oligosphaeraceae bacterium | reverse complement strand
ATGGACTTCGCCCGGAGCCAAGGCGCACAGGCGGTGCTGCATTTCGATGCTGATGGCCAGCACCGGGTCGAGGACATCGGGCGGTTCCTGACCGCACTCTCCGAAGGGGCTGACGTGGTTCTCGGCTCGCGTTTTCTGCGCCCTCAGGACAGCGCCGGGGTGCCTCGGCGCAAACGCCTGCTGCTGCAATGTGCCCGCGGCGTGAATCTGCTCTTCACCGGTTTGTGGCTCAGTGATGCCCATAACGGTTTCCGGGCCTTGAACCGGCGGGCCTTGCAGCTGATCCGCCTGCAGGAGAACCGCATGGCCCACGCCAGCGAGATACTGCAGCAGGTCCGCCGCCATCATCTGCGGGTGGTGGAGGTGCCGACCCAGATCAACTACAGTGCTTACGCGCAAGCCAAAGGCCAGCGCCTGAGCAACTCCCTGAACATCGTCCTGGACCTGCTGGTCAACAAACTCCTGCGCTAGCCCGGTGCCTCCACCGGTCTGGACTGCCCGCTCATCAGCAAAATGGTTGTCGCTTTATGAACTGGATACAAGTAATTTTGATTCTGGGCTTCCTGCTGGCTTCAACCCTCTGCCTGGCGGCCTTGAAGCACCGCCTGATTGCCCGTCTGTTCTTCATCTGCCAGTTCGCGCTGGGCATTTGCCTGACCCTGGCCCCGGATTTCACCAGCACGGTGGCCCAGCGCCTGGGGGTGGGCCGGGGGGCCGACCTGATCACCTACCTGCTGGTACTCTATGTTTATGTCGGCAGCATCCTCATACTGGGCAAATTCCGCCGCCTGGAGAGTGATATCACCACTCTGACCCGCAGCATCGCACTGCAAAACCATACCCCGCCGCCACCAACCGAATCATCCCGCACTGCTCCGGAGTCTAAACCATGAGCATTACCCTGATCACCATCTGCCTGAACAGCGCTGCGACCCTGCAGCGCTGCCTCGACTCTGTGCTCCTGCAGACCTGCAAGCCCGACGAGTACCTGTTCGTCGATGGCGGCTCCAGCGATACGACTCTGGCCATCCTCGAGGAGCAGCTGCCCCGCCTCCAGGCGGCCGGCATGCGCGCCAGAGTGATCCAGCAGCAGCAGGAGCCCGAGGCCGCCGGCATCCCTGCAGCCTGGAACCTGGGGCTCAAGAATGCCAGCGGCGAGATCATCGCGCTGCTCAACAGCGATGACTGGTATGAGCCCCAGACGCTGCAGACGGTCAGTCAGGCTTTCGCCGCCGGGGACCTGCTCGACGGGGTGGTCTGCCCGGTTAACTTACTGGCAGCCGGGCAGATCGTCAAAATTCTCCCTGCCCGCAGCCTGCGCTGGCTGCCAGTACTCATGCCAGTACCCCATCCCGGCTGTTTCTTTCACCGCCGGCTCTACGAGCGCCTGGGGCACTATGACACCCGCTACAGCATCTCGGCCGACTACGATTTCATCTGGCGCTGCCGCCAGAAACATGCCCGCTTGCAGTACCTTCCCCGGGCACTGGTGAATATGGAAGCCGGCGGCCTGGCCAACCGCAACCGCAAGCTGGCCCGCAATGAGACCTACATCATCGCCAAACGACATACACCCTGGCTGGCACTGCCCCGCATCGCCTGGCTGCTGCGCGCCACCTTCGAACGCTGAAAATATGCCCCGGAATCTGCTGCTGCCTATAACGCTCCAGAATACCGCCCTGCCCAGACTCCTGCCCGGACCTATGGACGGCATCAGCGAGGGAAGCTTCATCAGCGCTATGAGCAGCCGCGGCTGGGTCTCCGCCTGGTGGACACCGTTCCTGCGCATCTCCACCGGCGTGCCCCGGATGGCCCGCCTGCAGAACTGGCTGCAGCCATATCTCGACAGCGGCTTGCCGGTCGTGGCCCAAATCATGGGCATCCACTCCGAACGCCTGGCCGAGACCGCCAGGAGACTGTTCTTGCTGGGAGCCGCGGGAGTGGACCTCAATTGCGCCTGCCCCAGCCCGACGGTGCTGGCCAATGGCAGCGGCGGTGCCTGCCTGTTGGACCCGGAATGGATCAGCCGGACGCTGCTGCTGCTGCGGGAAAAATGCGGGCCACGCCTGCTGAGCTGCAAAATCCGGGCCGGCTATCACAGCCCGGCGGAAATCCCGGCCTTGGCCGCAGCTCTGCGCCGGGGCCAGCCGGACCTGCTCACTGTGCACTACCGCACGGTCCGGGAGATGTACCAGCCCATCCCGGATGGCTGGGAGCGCCTGCGGTGTTTCCGGGAGCTGCTGCCTGGTCTGGCACTGTTCGGCTGCGGCGACATACGCACCCCTCAGGATGCCTTGCAGATGTATTCCGCCACCCGGATCGACGGGCTGCTCGTCGCCCGGGGACTGCTGAGCAACCCCGGGCTGCTCCGGGACATCGCGCTGCAGTGCCAGGGCATTCCGCCCGTACCTGTCTCGGAGCGCGAAAAAATTGCCTTCCTGCGCGACTTATCCCGGCCGGCGGCAGGGTATTCCGCCCGCAGTCCCAACGGTTTTGTCCTGCGCCTGGCCGGCACTTTATTCGGGCCAGACAGCCAGCTGTTCGCCCGCCTGGTACAATTGCGCAAACTGGGCCCGACTTGGGATTATCTCGGGGAGATCCTGCAGCAACCGTGCTGCAGTGACAACCAAAAACAGTAATCCAGGGAGAAGTTTTTAACCATGAAATTGTCCTTCCGCATTGGTTATCACCGCTATGCCACTGACCAGGCCTTTGCCGCACACCTCGCCTTCGTCAAGGCAAACCTGGACTGCATCGATGAAGTGGCGCTGTTCGTCGAATTCTCTCACCACGGCTACTGGCCGCTGGAGATGATCCGGGACAGCAGCACCCTGCTGCGCCAGCGCCTGGCCGATTATCGCGCCCTGGGCATCCGCAGTGCCGGCCTGAATGTCCTCTGCACCATAGGACATCTGGAGGAATCCTGGGACGTGCTCGCCCAACCGCCTGTCCCCTGCATGGTCGGCAAAGACGGGCGGCGGTCACATTCCTGCCTCTGTCCCGCAACCACAGCCTTCCGGGAATACATCTGCGAAAAATACCGCCTCCTGGCCACCAGCCAGCCGGATTTCATCTGGGTTGATGACGACTTCCGCATCACCCATCACGGACTGGCCGGGCCCTGTTTCTGCCCGGAATGCCTGAAGCAGTTCAACCAGCAGAACCACCGCACTTTCACGCGCGAGAGCCTGCTCGCAGCTCTGGACCAGGAACCGGACACTGCCGCCGCCTGGCAGACTTTTCAACGCTCACTGTATACCGCCCTGGCGCAGGACCTGCGCCAAGCGGTTCATGCGGTCGACCCGGCCATTGAGATGGGCCTGATGACCTGCATCGCCTCATCCCGGAACCAGGAGTGGTTCAGCGCTCTGGGCGCGGTCCGGGGCCGCCCCGGCGGCGGCTTTTACCAGGACACGGTGCCGCTGGAGGCCATGCAGAAGGGCCTGGCCACCGCAGCGCAACTGTCTAACTACCCTGACCAGGTCCGGGACCGGCAATATGAGCATGAGGATTTCCCCTACCAGCAGCTGGGAAAATCCACCTGCATGGCCATGCTCGAGGATTGTGTCAGTCTGGTCTGGGGCTGCAACGGCATCGCCTTCAACAGCATGTACCGGCAGGACAACCCCAGGCTGCTGGCCGGCATCAGGCATAATCAGGCGGCCTGGCGGGAACTGACCCGACTGAATGCCGGGATGGAAAACGACGGAATCTGGTGCAATGACCGGGATGTCGCGTTCAGACTCCAGGAAATCGGCCTGCCGATCACCTTCCAGCGGGAGACTGCGGCAGCGGCAGTAATCACCGGCAATCCGACCCTGACCCGGGATGAATGGCGCCGGATGCTGTCTCGGGCCGCATTTATCGACGCTCCCACCCTGAGCGGGCTGCAGCAGCTCGGCTTGGCCGAGTTATGCGGTGCGACCGTGGAAAAATGCTGGCCCAACGGAACCCTCGAGGCCTTCACCGACCATCCCCTCAACGGCCCTTATGCCGGCTGGAGGCGCGATGTCTTCGTGTCCTTCCGGCCCCAGTTCTGCTCTGATGCCTATACCTTGAAAATGGCGGCGGGCGCACAGAGCCTCTGCGAACTGCAGAATGTCCTGCAGCAGCCTCTGGGCAGCGCCATGACCGCCTGCAGCAATGCCTTGGGCGGACGGGTGGTCGTAAGCGGCTATTTCTTCCCGCATTTCCTGCTCTACAGCGAAAAACGTCAGCAGCTGCTCAATGTCTTCGACTGGCTGACCCAATCCCGCCTGCCCCGCCTTGACCTGGACCACAAGATCATGCCCATCCTGCGCCGGTGCGGCAGCGACCTGCTGCTGTTCCTGCTCAACGCCAGCTTCGATGCCAGCGGAGAATTCGAGGTGCAGCTGCGCCAGAGCGTCACCTCCCTGGAGCAGATTCTGCCTGACGGCACCCGCGCCGCCCTGCCCTTCCGGCAGACTGATTCCGGCAGCATTGTGCACTGCCCGTCTCTGCCTCCCTGGCAGTACTGCCTGTTGAGCAACATCCCCGCCGGGGCATAGATTTCCCCGCTCCCGAAGCATCCCTTTCCCAACCTGGAGATTTCCCATGTGCATCACCATTCTGGGCAGCTGTTCCGGCACCGAGCCCATGCCGGGTCGCCGGCATACGTCCTGGATTCTGCAGCATCGTGGCCGGCCGTACTGTTTCGATGCCGGCGAGGGCTGCTCCAGCAGCGCGCACCTGCTGGGGGTGGAACTGCTCCAGTTGCGCCATATCTTCATCTCCCATCCCCACCTCGATCACACCGGCGGACTGCCCAACCTGCTCTGGACCATCCGCAAACTGACCACCAGACAAGCTTACGAGCCCGGCTTCACCCTGACCGTCCACACCCCGGCTCTCCAACAGTTCCAGTCAGCACTGGATTTCCTGCGCCATACCGAAGGGAGTTTCCACTGCGATTTCAATATCGTACCGCAGCAGGTCCAGGACGGGCTGATCCTCAGTGAGGAAGGGCTCACCGTAGAAGCCCGGCACAACTATCACCTGGGACAGAACGGAGACGGGCAGTGGCTCTCTTTCAGCTTCCGCATCAGCAAGGACCACCGCCGCATCGTCTATTCCGGCGATGTGCGCGGACTCGATGACCTGGGAGACTGGCTGAACAACTGCGACTTGCTGATGATGGAAACGGGCCATCACAGCCCGGAAAAAATCTGCCGCGAGCTGCGCCAGCCCGGGCACATGGTCCGCAAGCTCCTGTTTCTGCATCACGGACGAGAAATCCTCCAGGACCCGGAGGGCGCCCGCCGCAAAGCCACTCAGGCCTTCGGAGAAGAAGTGCTGATTGCCGAGGACGGCATGCACATCACGGTGCCGGGGACGCCAGAACCGTGAACTCCAGCACCGCGGCCGGGCGCTGCGGATCGTCCGGCACCGCCGTAAGGATATGCCGACCGACCCCAAAACGCACCTTGGCGCCTGGGAGCAGCCGCCCCAGGCTGCGGCTGTTGTCAAACCAGAATACCGCCTCGACACTGGCCTGCACTGGCAGCAGCACACCCTCCGGAGAATCCGCCACATACTGGCTCGGACCGGGAGAAATAATCGCGGGGGGCTGGACCGCGTCCGCTCCCTGCCGGCACAGCCGGCAGGTCCGCAGAGGAATGCCCTTGACCACCAGCCCGGCAGATTCCTCCTGGCAAGAACTGCTGCGCAGCAACCCGCTGCGCCGGCATAATGCAGCCTTTTCCAGCAGCTCATCCTCGTGCGGCCAGGCGCCCGGCTGGCGGTCCCGGTACAGCAGCTGCATGATTTCGCCGGCACAAGGCGCAGCGGCACTGCTGCCGACCAAGGCTGCCGCACCGCTGCCATCTTTGTTGCCAAACCACACCCCCAGGGTGTATTCCCGCGTGTAGGCGAAACACCAGGCATCATGATTGCCGCTTGAGGTGCCGGTCTTCCAGCAAACCTCCAGAGTGGTCCCCGGCAGCATCCGTTCCTGCAGCATGGCCGAGAGCATGACCATGCTGCCGGGCTGAAACAGCCGGGCATCCGCCTCTGCGGGGCGGCCGCGCAGGAAGCTAGCCGGGCGCCAGCGCCCGCCATTGGGGAACACTTGATAGGCCCGAGTCAAGGCCAGCAGGGAATGCCCTGCGCTGCCCAGAGCAATTGCCAGGCCATTCTGCAGCCCGACCGGGGCCCCGGGCGGGCAGAGCTGCAGCTGCTGCAGCAACTCGACCACTCTGGGCACGCCCAGTTCAGCCATAATGCGCACCGCGGGGATATTCAAGGAACGGCTCAGCGCGGCTCCCGCCCGCACCATGCCGGATTGACCACCATCATAATTGCCGGGCCGGTAATTGGCATAGCGGATGGGCGAGTCATCAAGCCTGCTGTCCATCACCAGCAAACCGCCCTCAATGGCCTCCGCATACAAAAATGGCTTCAAGACGGAGCCGGCACAGCGCTCCGCCAAGGCCGCGTTGACCTCACCCCCCTGCAAAGAGGAAAAATTCAGCGTCCCGACCAGCGCCAGGACCTCCCATTGCTGGTTGTCCAGCAGCACTGCCGCCGCATCCGCGACCCCGGGCAGGCGCTCACCCTGGCGTTGCAGAATCCCCCTTATGCTTCGCTGCAGCTGCGGCTGCCAGCTGGTTCGCACCCGGTCCGCACCGCCGCTCTCCTGTCCGGCCAAGACCAAAAAATGCCGGTCCTCAGGCTGCACTTCCGGATGCAGGAAGTCTGCGGGGCGGGCGAAATCCCGCAAGGGCAATTTTTCCTGCAGCAGGATTTCGCGCGCCTGCCCGGCGGTGAGCATCCCCTGCCGGACCAGCAGCTTCAGTACCACCCGCTGGCGCTCTTTGGCCCGGCCGGGATACCGGTCGGGGCGGTAGGCATTGGGGCGTTGCGGCAAGCCGCACAGATAGCTCGCCTCCGCCAGACTCAGCTGCATGGCCGTTTTGCCGAAATAATAGCGAGCGGCCGCCTCAATGCCGTATATTTTCCCTCCGAAGGGCAGGCGATTCAGGTATTCCCGTAAAATCACCCCCTTGTCATAGAGCTGTTCCAGCTTGCGACCCTGCCCGGCCTGGCGGATTTTCCGCCACAGACTCCGGCGGGGGGTGTAGTGGGCCATCCTGGCTAATTGCATGCTGATGGTCGAAGCCCCGGAAATTATCCGCCCGTGACCAAGCCACTGCCAGGCCGCCCGGAGCACAGCCGCGTAGTCCACCCCCCGGTGAGAATAAAAATCGCTGTCCTCCGTCGCCAGTATCACCTGAATCACTGCCGGCGAGATTTCCTCCAGCGGGACGGCAAAGCGCCACTGCCAGTCATACGTGGGTTCACAGTAACACTCCTGCCCGGCAGCATCATAAAAAATCCTGGCCGGCGTCTGCCGCTGCAGCTCCAGCATCGGATCAGCGAGAAAGGCCGGCAGGAACAGCCAGAACAGCACGGGAAGCAGCAGCACGGCCGGTGGAATCAGCAGCAGCCACAAGTACCTGCGCCGATGCCGCCGCAAATGCCGGCAGAACTGACCCGGTTTGCGCCCGATTGGCAATATTTGACAAAAAAAACGCATATTGGCAAAAAAATACCGCCGATCCGGGAACTCCGTCCTTCCCCAGTGGTCTAAAAAAATGTGACCCCTTAGCGGGCACGCCCTTGGCTAGGGTTAATCCTCCTCCCTTTCTCTCTCCCCTCCCTGGCCAGGGGTTTTTTATTTCCCAGCCAGGCCTGAAGATAACCTCCGCCTGACGGCCTGCATCCTGTCCCCATCGCCCGCGGTCAGCGGCTTATGACTGCTCCCGGATATAATCCTGCACGCACTCCACATCGCTGAAGTGCGTCTTGCGGCCCTGGCACTCCTGATAATTTTCATGTCCCTTGCCGGCAATCAACAGCATGTCCCCCGGGCGAGTCTGGGCCAGCGCCAGACGAATTGCCGCCGCCCGGTCCGCTTCCACCGCCACTTCCTGGCCGGCCGGGACCCCGGCCAGGATATCCTTGATGATCTCCTCCGGTGCTTCATAACGCGGATTATCGCTGCTGATCAACACCCAGTCTGCCCCGCCACAGGCGGCCGCTGCCATCAGCGGGCGTTTACTGCGGTCGCGGTTCCCGCCGCAACCGAACAGCACCAGCAGGCGCCCCCGGCAAATCGGGCGCAGGGCAGCGAGAGCATTACTCAAGGCGTCATCGGTATGCGCGTAATCGACAAATGCAGCCGCGCCATTGGGCAGTGCGAGGCGCTGCAATCGTCCCGGTGCGCCTTGGCAGCGTGATACTGCCGCGCGAATCGCCTCGCCCGGCAGGCGCAAAGCGTAAGCGAGGGTCACGGCCGCAGTCACATTGCTGACATTGTAACGGCCCAGCAGCGGCGTATGCAACTGCCAGCGTTCTCCCGGCAGCTGCAGTATGAATTCGCTGCAATCTTCTGCCAGGCGAAGCTCTTCCCCCCTGATCCGGGCGGTTTTGCCGGTCAGGCTGAAAGTATACACATTCTCAGAGTGCAGTTCCTCTGCCAGGCGTTGGCCCCACGGATCGTCGATATTCACCACCATCGGCGCAGACCGGCCCAGGAATTGCTCAAACAGAAGCTTCTTGCTCTGGTAATAATTTTCAAAAGTGTGGTGGAAATCCAGATGGTCGCGGGTCAGGTTGGTGAAAACTGCGCCAGCGAAGACAGCGCTCCCCAGGCGTTGCTGCGCCAGCGCATGGCTGGACATCTCCAGGACCGCATATTCGACCTGCTTGTCCCGCATGGCGCCCAGCATCTCCTGGACCTGGAACGGCGTGGGAGTGGTCCTGTCCGCCGGCAGTATGCAGCCGTGGCCCAGATCATATTCCACGGTTCCCAGCATCCCGACCTGCTTTCCGGCCCGGGTCAAGATATCCCGCAGCAGATAAGCCGTAGTGGTTTTGCCATTGGTGCCGGTGATTCCCAGCAGCTGCAGTGCTCGGGCGGGAAAATCCCGGCTGAACTCCGCCACTCGGGCGAAGGCGTGATACGGCTCGCGCACCACCGCCCACGGGACCCCCGGCGGCAGGTCCAGGCGGCGGTCAGCCAGCACTGCGACTGCGCCGTTGGCCAGGGCCATGGGCACGAACTGTGCCCCGTCCACCCGCTCTCCTTGCAAAGTGCAGAACACAAATGCGCTCCTGCACTCGCGCGAGTCCCCCGCCGCACCTGCAATTGCAGTCTTGGTGTCGCCGCCCTGCTCGAGTACATAATCACCCAGCACAGCCAGATAATCTGAGAAAGTCTTCGCCATGGTTGCCCACTATGCTCCAGTAAAAGTCAGTATCACAATGCACTGCCACCGGCACGCCCCCAAAAACCGCACGGTTCGGCAGTACACGAGGTAATTTATCCCGGCTTTATGGTTCTGTCTGACAAAAAATTTGCATTTTCCCGGAAACAGGATATTGTAGCCAGAGAACTTCCTGAATCCGTGAATT
>JAAYYJ010000111.1 GCA_012515455.1 Oligosphaeraceae bacterium | reverse complement strand
ATCTCCGACAGTGCCCGGGCCCGGATGGGCTTGGCGATATAGTCATTCATGCCGGACTGCAGGCATTGCTCCTGGTCACTCTGGTAGGCGTGCGCAGTGGTGGCCACCACCACCACATCATGATTCAGCACCGACGAGCGCGGATCGCGAATGGCCCGAGTAGCCGCCAGACCATCCATTACCGGCATCTGCACATCCATCAGAACCAGATCGTAATGATGATTCTCCAGCGCCTGCAGCGCTTCCTGACCATTCGCGACCCCATCAGCACCGACACCCAACTTCTGCAGCATGGCCTTCAGCAAATTCTGATTCATGGCCATGTCGTCCACCACCAGAACCCGCAGCTGCTGGTCGGAAAAACGGCCTCTGACGGAGGCGAAATCGGGTCCTGCCACCTCAGCCGGCATGGTCTCCTGCTGTCGCTGCTCGGGAGACCTGATGCCCGCTATCACCCGCAGGAGCTCCAGATGCTTCAGGGGCTTGTGCAGAACGGTCAGGAAATTGAAGGCCGCGATATCATCGAGCGAGAGCACCTCTTCAGCCCCGGCTAGCAACACCAGCGCCGGCCGCGCGTCAGCACAGTCCGCCATTATCCGCCGGCCCAATGCAATCCCGTCCATATCCGGCAGATGCATATTAATCACGACCACGGTGATATCCTCTCCCCCGCCATGATTATGGTCCTGCCGCAGGATGCTCAAAGCCTCTTCACCCGTGCCGGCCGATAGACAGCACAAGCCATGCTCCTGCAGCTGCTCAGACAGAAAACGGCAGTTGGTCGCATGCTGATCCACCAGCAGAATTTTGCTGCCGGGGCCCAGTATTTCCGGGGGCAGACTTTTCACCGTATGCTCTCTTTGCGCCTTCGCCAAAACAACGCTGAAGCAGGCTTCGGTGCCCTGCCCCTGCACACTGCTCAGAGAAATCTCCCCGCCCATCATTTCGGCCAGGCGCTTGCAGATCGACAGCCCCAGACCCGTGCCGCCAAATTTCCGGGTTATGGTGGCATCACCTTGCCGGAAGGGCAGGAACATATTCTTGATCTCATCAGCAGGGATGCCGATGCCGGTGTCGCGAATGCAGAACTGCAGCTTGATGGCATCCGCCGCCGCATTCTCGTCCGCCGCCGGCAACAACCGCCCCTCGACCGACACCTCGCCTGCAATCGTGAACTTGATCGCATTGCTGATCAAGTTGAGCAGTATCTGCCGCAGCCGCCCACAATCGCCATGCACCCACTGCGGGACCTCCGCAGAGAGCTTGGAGAACAGCCCGAGTCTCTTTTCCTCAGACCGGTACACCTGCATCGACAGTACATCATCAACCAGCTTCCAAAGATCAAAATCGGTCTTGTCGAGCTGGAGCCGCCCGGCCTCAATCCGGGAAAAATCCAGGATGTCATCAATAAGTGACAGCAGTGCCTCGCCGTTATTGCTGATCATCTCGACGTAATGGCGCTCGACCTCCGGCAAGTCCTTTCCCAGCAGCATATCTGACATGCCGATTACAGCATTCAGGGGGGTGCGGATCTCATGACTCATGTTGGCCAGAAATTCGCTCTTGGCCCGGTTGGCACTCTCGGCCTGTCGGGCCATGCGCTTGGACATCTCCTCGGATTCCCGCAGCCTACGATTGCTCTCCTCCTGCTGGAGTTCCTGCTGCCGCCGCTCAGTGATATCACGCGCCGAACCGAAAAAACTCTCCTGCCCGACTGACGCCCGCCATTCCAGCCAGCGGTAGCTGCCATCACGGTGACGGTAGCGGTTGACAATGCCGCGGATCTGCCGGGTATGCTGCAGGTCCGCAAATATTTCCATAGTCGGCGCCACATCATCGGGATGCAGGAACTCCGCGAAGCGCCGTCCTTCCAGACTGGCTACCGGATACCCCAGCGTCTCCTCCCACTGTGGATTGACCCGCAAAAAGACCCCCTCGTGATCGAAGATGCAGAACAAATCCACGCTGGTGTCGAAATACAGCGTCAACTTCTCCTCCATTTTCACCTGCTCTGTCACATCGGCAAAAACGGTGGCAAAGAAGGGCTTGACAGTTCGGAAGGCCCAGACCTTGTAGTGGCGTTTCAGAGCCCCGGCATATAGCTTGAATGACTTGCCGACACCGCTTTCCACCACCTGGGAATATCTGTCAATCCAAGTCCGCTCGGTCTGGGGCAGGACCTCCAGCACCGTCCGACCAATGATATCGGCAGCCCGCAAATTGGTCATCTTCTCGAAGGCCGGATTCACCTCCAGGAAACGATAATCCACTGCTTTACCCTGTTCGTCGTAAAGCATCTCATGCAGGGCAAATGCCCCCATCATATTTTCAAACAGGAGTCGGTAATTAGTCTCACTGGCACCGAGCTCCGCGGTGCGAAGTTGCACCTCCTGCTGCAATGTCTGCCGATGTCGCAGCAGCAGCACCGTAATAGCCGTCATGGCTGCGGTCAACAGCAGCCCGGAAGCAAAGGTAATCAGCCCTTTCCAATGCCAGGTAGAGCGGATAAACGCAACCCCGGGCCGGGCCTGCAGCAGAAAAACACGTCCGTACTCGCACAGCGGCTGGGTCAGCAGCAGTCCGTTCCGATAACCGACCCCCTCGCCGACCGTATAGAAGGGCTGCCCGGAAACCGCAGAGGAAAGATGGTGCAGCTCCCAAGCCAGCAAATTCTGGGGATTCGGCTCAGGCTGAAACAGCTTCTCCACACGCAGAAATATCGTCGCCAGGCCAATCAGCCGCTCCGGTTCAAGGTACGGATAAATCGGGAAAAACACAATGATGCTCTTGCCGTTCTGGCTACCATCGTGCACCAGGCTGATGGGCTCAGTAGCGGTCGGCAAACGCGTGGCCACCGCCTGTTCCAGTGCCTGGCGCCGCCGTGGATCGCTGCCTTCATCAAAACCCAATGTGAATTGATTGCCTTCCTCGGGACAGAAGTAAGTGACCGGATAATAGACCGGACGCTGCGGGGATACACTTATACTCTCTTTCCTGCCGGTTGTGCTGAGCTGCCAGATGTGAAAGTCTCCTTCCCACTCCCCTGCCACCTCGGCTTCGAACGCGTCCTTCGCTGCCGCCGGCACCACCGGCGTCCAGGCCAGCGCCTGGACTACCGAGTTCTTGACCAGGTGGCGGCTGAAATGAATGAACTTCGCACGGTTCAGGTCAACGCTGGTCTCCAGATATCCGCTCAGGCCCTCGAGTTCAGATTTCCGGATTTCGGCAAAGCTTCTGAGGATGGCTCCGGTACTGCGGGTGGCCAGCCGCAGGAACAGATCGCGCTGGCGCTGCAGTTCGCTGCGGCGGATATGCCAGGCGACCGCCAAGGTGAGCAGAATACCAAAAACCGCCAGGCACAGCGGCTCCCAGTAGTTCCTGCAAAGGGTTCCGGCCTTACGGTCCCGCCGATGATAATGTACTACTCCCAGCACCACACACAATATCTCAACCAGAGTCAGCCCTGCGATGCCCATCAGGGGCCAGCGCAAATGCCGCAAACGTTGACAGTCGTACGGCATATCCAGCGCCAGGAAGGCTATCGGGAGGCTGTTGACCTGATCCCGGATTGGAGTT
>JAAYYJ010000110.1 GCA_012515455.1 Oligosphaeraceae bacterium | reverse complement strand
TTCACCGCTCTCAGAGCTAGGGCCTTCGAGGTCTGTTTCGATAAACCCGGCAGCAAAGAAGAGAAAGCCGCAGCCGTAAACGAGCAATACGAATACTTCAAAAAGCTGTACCTGGAATATCCGTTTGCGGTCAATGTATCCTTCCTCGGGTTCTGGGACGGCAACATCTGGAAAAAGCAGGGCCTGCGTATCACGCTGGAGAATGGCTTGCTGGACCGCTGACTCCGCGAGGATTTTTTCCTCGCACTGTCAGCCCGCGCTTCTAAATATGAAAGACCGCCGTCCTAATTTTGTCTGCATAGTAGCGGATCAGCTGCGCCATGATCTGCTCGGCTGCGCCGGCCACCCGCTGGTGCGCACACCGAACCTCGACCGCCTGGCGGCCCGCGGGTTGCGGTTTGAGCGCTGCTACACCATCCAGCCGATGTGCATGGCCACCCGCGCGACCTGGCTGACGGGACGCACCCCGCGCAGTCACGGCGTGCGCTGCAATGGCATACCGCTGCGCCGGGATATCCCGACTCTTCCCGGAACCTTGGCGCAGGCAGGATACCGCACCCACGCTATCGGCAAAATTCATCTCAATCCCTGGATGCCGCAGCAGGATTTTGACCTAGACCGTATTGCCCCGGAAGACTGGCCTGAGGCGATTGCCTTGTGGGACCGCGGACGGATATCACAGCTGCCTTCGCCGTACTACGGCTTTGACAGCACAGATGCACTCTGCGGCTGGTGGTCGGGAAATTACGGGCAATGGCTGCAGCAGCGTTGCCCGGATTTCCAGGAATTGATCAAACCACCGGCGGGAATCAGAGTCAATGCTCAGGGAATCCTGGACAGCCCGGAACAGAGTTACCCCTCCCGACTGCCGCCGGAACTGCACTACACTCATTGGGCAACAGAGTGCTCAGAGAAATTTTTCCGTTCCCTGTGCGGCCGCAGCCAGCCGTTTTTCCTCTGGCACTCGATTCCCGATCCCCATCCGCCATTTTCCGTCGCCGAGCCCTATTACAGCATGTACCGCGACTGCAAGCTCCCGGAACCATTGCGACGCAGCGGCGAACTCGAGCAGCTGCCCCCGCACTACCGCAGGCTTTTTCAGCAGGACCTCAAGACGGCCGGTCGGATTGCCAAAACCGCAGTGGCACCGGAACTGGAACGCGCTGCCATGCAGACCGTGCTGGGCATAATCAGCCAATGGGACGCGATGGTCGGGCGCATCGTGGGGCAGCTGGAGGCTCACGGCCTATCGGACAACACGGTGATTGTTGTCATGTCCGACCATGGTCAGATGCTCGGCGACCACTGGATGCACAATATGCCCCCGACTCATCTGGACGGCGTGCTGCGCGTCCCCGCGATCTGGCGCGGCCCTCAGTATGTCCGTGAGAATGCGGTCACTTCGGCCTTGGCCAGCCATCTGGATTTTGCCCCCACCATCCTGGATCTGGCCGGCGTGCCGATACCTGAAGGCGCCTGCCCTCCCCGGCCGGAAGCCGCGCAACAGCGCCCGGCCTGGCCCGGGAAATCACTACTGCCGGTACTGACCGGTGAGGCCGACACGGTGCAGGATTCGGTAATCGCCGAGAATGACGAGGATTATCTGGGTCTGCGGCAACGTACGCTGATTACTGCCGACTGGCACCTGACCTGCTATATCGGAGAAGAATATGGTGAGTTGTTTGACTTGCGCAACGACCCGGGGCAGCTCTTCAATCTCTGGGACAACGCGGAATACCGGGATACTAAGCGCGATTTGCAGATCCGCCTGCTGGAGCGTTTTGCGGAAACCGACAGCGTACTGCCGCGTCGCATGGGACACGCCTGACGCAACCGCGCGGCCCGAAACTGGAATTATGTTATGAATCAGTTTTCTTTATTGATCAAGCCCTCATCCTGGGACTGCAATCTGCGCTGTCGCTATTGTTTTTATCTGAGCAAAAGCAGCATCTACCGGAAATCCGCGCCGCGGATGAGCATCGCCACCCTGCAGCTGATGACCCGGAAATTCATGGCCCTGCCCATGCCGGTACACAGTTTTGGCTGGCAGGGCGGTGAGCCAACCCTGATGGGACTGAATTTTTTCCGGCAGGCGATAGAATTTCAGAAGCAATACGGTCATTCCGGGCTGTCGGTGGCAAACGGCTTGCAGACCAACGGCACATTGCTGGACGACGCCTGGGGAGAATTCCTGCAGCGCTATAATTTCCTGGTCGGGATCAGCATTGACGGTCCGGCGGAGCTGCACAACCTTGGCCGGGTCCATAGCGATGGCCGCGGCAGCCATGCCGAGGTCCTGCGGGGGCTGGAGGTCCTGCGGCGTAATCATGTGGAGCACAATGTCCTGACCCTGGTCTCCGCCTACAACCAGACGCATCCGCTGGAGATATACCATTATCTGAAGGATCTGGGCATAAATTATCACCAGTATATAGAGTGCACGGAATTCGATCAGCAGGGAGAGCTGCTGCCTTTCGCACTGCAGCCGGGACGTTGGGGAGAGTTCCTGTGCACAATTTTCGATGAATGGCACAAGCATGATACCAGAAATATCTCTGTCCGGCTCTTCGACTCCATCCTGGTGCGGCTGGTCGACGGATACGCGAACTGCTGTTCCATGGGCACAGACTGCCGGCAGTACTTTGTCATTGAACACAACGGCGATGTCTACCCCTGCGACTTCTATGTCCGACCGGAACTCAAACTGGGGAACATCGAGGTAGATGAAATAGAACCGATGCAGAACTCCAGCCTGTTCCGCGATTTCGGACTGCGGAAGAGCTCCTGGAATGATCGTTGCAGTCAATGCGAGTACCTGCAGTTCTGTGCCGGCGGCTGTCCCAAAAGCCGTCCCGGTGACGATCCCGGGAATTTAAGTGCCTTGTGCGCGGACTGGCGGATGTTCTACAGCCATACCATCGATCGGTTCCGGAAGCTCGCTGCAGACATCAGCGCTGAGCGTAAGCGCAACGCGCAACAAAGACTAAGTGCCGGCGGCGCTCTCCCCGGCCGGAACGACCCCTGTCCCTGCGGCAGCGGCAAAAAATTTAAGAAATGCTGCGGTGCCTAGGCTGGTTTCCGCAGCAGAATCTGGAACCTGCCGGCGGTTCCCTTGTCCAAAGTATACTATCCTTTCGCCCTGCCGTTACGGAAAAACCATGTCGCTGTTGACCAATTCAGCAAAAACGCGTTATTTTTTGCGCCTGCAGATTATTCTGCTGTTCAGCGTCTTTCTGCTGCCCTCGGCTCTGCACCTGCAGGTCTGCCCACCGGCACTGCAGGTCGGAACGCCTGCCACCGGCGGACATTGCCATGAACAGCAGCATGCCGCCGGGACCACGGAAATATTGCCCGAGGTCTGCGGCGACTGCCACCAGCAACCGGCCAGTTGCGGGAGAACCCACGACTATCCCGGATTGCACCAGAACGGGCGTGAAAAACTGCGCACCCGGACCTTTGTGCCACTGCTGGAGAGCATCACTCCCCTGACGCTCAAAATCTGCCTCTGGCCAGTTAATACCAGAAGAACCTATTCTCCACCATATTCAGCACTTGCAGCAGAACAGCTATTGGCTCTGCGCAGCACCGTAATCCGCTGTTAAGACACGTACCGTTATCAGTTGCTGACGTCACCATCTGCTGATTGATCGCAGCAGGATCTCTCCGCCCCTCTCGGAAGCGTGAGAGACAGTCGTCCATCCCCAAATAACGTTACGGAGTATGATATGTCTGGATTACTTGGCCGCGTTGCGGCTCTAGTCGGATTATGCCTTTTTACCGCCGGCTGCTTAAGTCACCACCCGCAGATTCCCGGAAGGCTGCTCGACAGCCTCCCCCCACCACCAGCACAAGCAGTTACACCCCCCCAGGATCACTCTGAGCTGCCCGCCCCCGGTCCTGCCAGCCCAAACGGCGATGCCGGGATTTTAACCCTGGCCAGAGCCAGGCAGCTGACTTGGGAGAACAGCCACGCCCTGGCCGCAGCCTGGCAGGAGATTCAAGTCCGCCTGGCACTGCTGCAGCAATCCGGCCTGCCGCGCAACCCTGAGCTGTTTGCTGAGCTGGAGGAATTCGCCGGCACGCAGGATTATTCCGGCTTTCGCAATGCCGCTGCCAGAATCGGCGTCAGCCGTGAATGGCAGTCCGGCGGCAAGCCGAGACTGGCAGCACAAGCGGCCGAAGTCGAGCTGCAGACAGCCGTCCTGGATTATCAGAAACTTCAGAAGGAGCTGGCACTGGCGGTGGAAAAACGCTTCTATGACGTGTTCCACTTGCAGGAATCTCTGCAGCTTAAACAAGAACTGCTCAATATCCTCAACGAGACCGGCAGGGTCATCCAGGGACGGATCAAAGCTGGTGAAAGCAGCCCGCTGGAGTTGCTGAAGCACCGCTCGGAGCTCGCCGCCGCCACCCAGGCGGTCAGGCAGTCTCAGCGGGAATTGGCTTCGGCACGCTCAGTCCTGGCCGCCTGCTGGGGAGCCACAGAACCATGGTTCCCGGCCGTCGAGGCCCAATGGCAGGAAATGCCTCAATGGTCTCTCAAATTGCTGCAGCGCGCCATTAAGCTCTCGCCCGCCTGGCAACAGACCCGCCTGGACATTGCCCAGGCAGAAGCCGCACGGGCGCTGGCGGACAGTGAAAAATATCCTAATCTCGAGCTCGAAAGCGGATTGCAGCATTTTCGTGAGGACGGCAGCTGGGCATTTTTTGTCGGCTTTTCTCTGCCGTTACCGCTATTTGACCGCAATCAGGGCAATATCGCCGCCGCCCAGGCCAGTCTGCAGCGGACTATCCTCGAATCTGCCAGCCAGGAGTTGTCATTGCAGCAATCTCTGTGCCGGGCCTGGCAGCTCTGGCAGGACAGCGCCCTGGCAGTAACGGAATTGCGCGAGGAGACCATTCCTGCGGCCAAAGATTATTACGATGCCATCTACACCTCCTACCAGACTGGCGAAGCTGATATTCTGGAACTGTTCGCTGCCAGACAAGACTGGCTGGCCAAGCGCGAGGAGTTGCTGGAACGCTACCACGAATGTGAATCCGCCCGCCTGGAACTGGCCGCTGTAGTGGGCGGGGAAGATCTGCAGCAATCAACCATCGAAGAGGATTAAACCGCAATGAAAATACAGACCAAAACCATTGTCCTGACCCTGCTCTGCGCCGGCGCAGCCGTACTGCTGCTCGCCAGCAGCAAGACTCCTTCCCTGTTAAACGTCCTCAACCCCAACCGCGAGATAGCCAGCCAGATAGTCAACCCGGCTGCGGACCACTGCACCGACCACGACCACCACGACCACCAGGAAAAAGCAACAACCACCCAGCTTAACGGCCAAGCGCATGACCACCAGGAGGGCAGAGAAACCGCACACCAGGATGAAGACGGGCACGGGCACGAATATGCTGAGGGTGCGATACTGCTCAGTGCCTCGCAGCAGCATGCTGGCGGTCTGCAGATTGCCGCAGCCCAGACCGGCGAGCTCTCTGAGACTCTGGAGATGATTGGTGAAATCCGCCTAGACCCAGTACTGATTGCCCAGGTGGTGCCCCAGGTCGCGGGCTTTGTCCGCTCTCTGGCGGTGCAGGCCGGCGATACGGTCCGCACCGGCCAGGAACTGCTGACCTTGTTCAGCCCGGAACTGGCGGAACTCAAATGCGATTTCCGGGAAAAACAGCGCGCCGCGGTTCTGGCCGGGCAGATATTTGCCCGCAAGGACCGCCTCCGGCAGGAGAATATCGGCCTGGAGGCCGACTGGCAGGAGGCAAAATTCAACCTGGACAACGCGCTCGCAGCGCAGGATTTTGCCGCCCAGCGGCTGCTGTCTCTGGGTCTGCCGCAGTCCGTCCTGACGGAATTGGGAACACAGTCTCCGGACCGCTATGGGCTGTACACAGTCACTGCCCCCATGGATGGCGTGGTGCTGGAACAGCATACTGCCCTAGGCAGCCGGACGGAGAATGAAAATATTATGACGATTGCCGACCTGCGCATGGTGCGGGCGGATTTCCAAGTACCGACCCGGCATCTCCGCAACCTGCGGACAGGTCAAAAGGTGCAGGTGTCAGCTTTGGACGGCACAACCGCCCAAGGCGAAATCGCCCTGCTCAGTCAACAGGTGAATGCCGCCAATCAGACAGTCAGGGTCAGCGTAACGATCACAAATCAAGAAGGCGGTTGGCGCCCAGGCCTCTTTGTCAGGGGGGAAACCGCCTTACCCGGACTGCGTACGGCCTTGCTGGTCCCCACGGATGCCATCCTCGAACTGGATACCCGGCAGGTGGTTTTCGTGCATCTGGGCGGAGAGGCCTTCGCCGCCCGCGATATCCAACGCGGCCGGCAAAGCAACGGAATGGTGGAAATATTGTCCGGACTGGCCCCTGGAGAAAAAATCGT
>JAAYYJ010000109.1 GCA_012515455.1 Oligosphaeraceae bacterium | reverse complement strand
TGGTCTGCATTTTGAAATTGGCGGTGAAGGTTGCCTCATCGAGGCAGTACGCCCATTTGACGGTATGGAAGGATGCATGCAGGACGGTGAATTCTTCAGTCTCAATCCGCATCGGCAGGTTGGCCAGCCAGCGCAGATCGTCCATGGACAGGTTGCTCTGGGTCCAATAAATTGCCTGGCGGACATCCTCGCGCAGCTTTTCCACCCCGGGGTCCATCAGCAGTGTCACATACTCATCGTGGTTTCCCATCACGGAGGGGATTGCGCGTTCGCGAATCAGCTTGATGCATTCCGAGGGTCCGGCACCGTAGCCGACGATGTCGCCGAGGCAGAAGACCATCTCGCAGCCGCACTGCTCCAGTCTGGTGAGCACTGCCTGCAACGCATCGATATTACCGTGGATATCGCTGATAAAACCGATTTTAGTCATTGGTCAAATCCTCAAAGGCGATTAAATTATAGGCCTGACAATAGAGCAGGCGCAATAATTTCGCCAGGCTCGAGTGTTTACTGTAATTGAAATAATAAAATACCTATTGCTGTCAATGCAAACTGGCAATGGCGTTCTTATGCAAAGAAAAGTCCTCTACGCACTGTTTTTGTTGCTGGTGACGGTGTTCTTCGCGCTGTTCTTTTTCCTGCCCGTGGGGCAGGTGCTGCGCGGCGGGTTGCAGGACAGCGACGGCCATTTCACTCTGTTCTATATTCTGGAGGTCTTCCGCAACCCGCTGTACCGCGCCGGGTTGCTTAATTCTCTGTATATCGCCTTTTGCACCACGGTGCTGTCGGCCGTGCTGGCCTTCCCGCTGGCCTGGCTGGCCGAGCATTACGATTTCAGGGGTAAACGGCTGCTGACCGGGGCGCTGCTGCTGCCCCTGATTCTGGCTCCGTTCGTGGGCGCACTAGGCATGCAGTGCATCTTCGGGCGCTTCGGAGCCTTCAACATGTTGCTGCTGCAGCTGGGGGTGATTGCTCCAGGGCAGGAAATCGACTGGTTCGCCGGTGGCTTCTGGGGGGTGGTGGTCCTGGAGGCGCTGCACTTGTTTCCGATCCTGTATTTGAACCTGGTCGCCGCTTTGGCCAATGTCGACCCGATGCTGCTGGAAGCCGCCGCAGACTACGGTTGTACTTCTTTCCGGCGTTTTCGCAGAATCACCCTGCCTCTGGTGATGCCGGGTCTGTTTGCCGGCAGCACCCTGGTTTTTATCTGGTCGTTTACCGAACTGGGCACCCCGCTGATGTTCAACTACGGACGCACCACCGCGGTGCAGATCTTCTCGGGACTCAATGACTTGGGCCGAAATCCCATGCCGTATGCCCTGGTCTCGGTGCTGCTGCTGCTGACGGGTGCCGGGTATACGCTGGCGAAGGTTGTCTTTGGGCGCAAAGCCTACGCCATGAGCGGCAAGGCCGGCCGGGCTGTTCCGCCGGTCCGGTTGCGGGGCTGGAAGGGCCTGCTGGCCGGGATGGTGTTTGCCGGCATCGGCGGTTTCGGCATTCTGCCCCATCTCGGGGTCCTGGGCTTTGCTCTGGGGCAAAGCTGGTACCGCAGCATCCTGCCCAATGCCCTGAGCCTCGAGCATCTGCAAGCCGCTCTGGGGCATAACCTGACCATCCCCAGCATTGTCAACAGCCTGCGCTACGCCTCGCTGGCATTGCTGCTGTCCTGCCTGCTGGGGATATTCATCGCCCAGGTGATTGTGCGGGGCCGGGGGCGCTGGCGCTTCCTGCTGGATTGTGCGGCGATGCTGCCGCTGGCAGTGCCGGGGCTGGTCCTGGCCTTCGGCTATCTGGCTCTGTCCCAGAAAGGGCGGTTGTTCCATTGCTTTGATCCGGTTCAGAATCCCACGGTTCTGCTGGTAATCGCCTATGCGGTTCGGCGTCTGCCCTATGTGGTGCGTTCCGCGGTGGCCGGACTGCAGCAGACTTCGGTCAGCTTCAGTGAAGCGGCAGCCAGCCTGGGGGCACCGCCACTGACTTCATTCCGGCGCATCACCATGCCGTTGATAGCCGCCAATCTCCTGGCCGGTGGTATTCTGGCCTTCAGTTTTTCCCTCCTGGAAGTCTCTGATTCACTGATATTGGCTCACAAGGCGGTCTATTTCCCGATCACCAAAGCGATTTATGAATTATCCTCGCTGCTGGGACAGGGGCCCGCTCTGGCCTCCGCCTTGGGGTTGTGGACGATGCTTTTCCTGGGGCTCTCGATGTTAAGCGCAGCTTTCCTTCTGGGGAAGAGCCTGGGCGCCATTTTCCGGGCCTAAGGAGAAATCAGCGCCCGGCAGTTGCATTTCTTCTCCCCGGTGCTTATAGTATGGGTGCAGTTGGCCGGCAATGCCGCCGAGGATGGCACAGGTGCCGGGAAACGCAAGAGTAACAACCCCAAAACGGAGGCGGAAAAATGAAAAAAATCCTGTGTGTGTGTGTTATTATCGCTATGGCGGCGGTGTTCAGCGGCTGTGCCGGCTACGGGCATGGGAATGGCTTTGCGTATGCGGGCCCGGGCATGATTCTGACCGATGCCTATTACGGGGGGTACATCCAACCTAAGGCCGAGAGTCTCAAAGACGTGGAAGTGCTGGGGCCGGTCAAAGGCGTGAGCAAATCTACCTCGGTACTGGGCTGGGTCAGCACCGGTGACAGCAGCATCATGGCAGCCAAGGCCGATGCACTGCGGAATTACCCGAATGCGGATGACATTATCAATATCGAGGTCGACAGCAAGGTCCACTCCATTCTGGGAGTGATCTCGGATGTCGAGTTGCATCTGCGCGGTATCGCCATCAAGTACAAGAAGTAATCCCCGATGAGCGCCTGCAGCCTCTCTGTTGACCTACAGGTCGACGGGAGGCTTTTTCATCTAGCCAGCGGACAGTTAACTGCAACCCCCAATACCGGTTAAAACGGAGCTCTGCCACAGCCGATGCAAACAACCATAACTGAACAACCGCGCGAGCTGCCGGTCAGCGGCGACTACGATGTGGTGGTCGCCGGCGGCGGCATTGCCGGCGTGGCGGCGGCTCTGGCGGCGGCCCGGGCCGGTGCCTCGGTCTGCCTGCTGGAGAAAGCCTGCGCCCTGGGTGGTCTGGCGACCATCGGCAATGTCATCGTCTATCTGCCCCTCTGCGATGGCCTGGGGCATCAGGTCAGCGGGGGCATCTGCGAGGAGCTCCTGAAACTGTCGGCCGCAGACATCACTGAGCCGCAGCCGAATCTGCACATCAAGCCCATTCCTGCGGCCTGGCAGAAAGGCGGCGACCCGGAAGAGCGCCGGGCTGTCCGCTACCGGGCCAGCTACAATCCCATCACCTTCAGCTATAAACTCGAACGGCTGCTCCTGAAAAACAAGGTTAAAATCCTGTTCGACAGCCGATTCTGCACTGTGATCAAGGAGCAGAACCGGATTGTTGCGGTGGTGATTGAGAATCAGGATGGCCGTACTGCTCTGCGCTGCCAGGCGGTGGTGGATGCCAGCGGCTCGGCCGATGTCTGCCACCAGGCCGGGGAAAAGACCGTCTCGCTCAGCAGCAATGTCCTGTGCGGGTGGTTCTACTATGTTGAAAACGGCGAGGTGCGCTTGTGCCCGATGAGCAAGTCGCCCGATATGAACGGCCGGCGTAATCCGGCGGCCGGCCGCAACTTCCGGGGTGACCGCAGCAGCGAAGTCAGCGATTTCCTGCTGCATTCCCGGAAAATGATGATGGACACCCTGGCCCGGCGCAGCCAGGAGAACAATTCGCAGGTATACCCTATCCTGGCCCCGCAGATGCCATCCTTCCGGATGACCCGCCGGCTGGTTGGGAGTCATACCCTGCGCGAGTGTGATGACCGGCGCTGGTTCGAAGACACCTTGGGAATGACTGGCGACTGGCGGCAGCCAGGACCGGTCTACTGCCTGCCGATGAGCATCCTGGCGGGCACGCGCAACCGCAACCTGATAACGGCCGGGCGCTGTCTCTCCTCCGCCGGCCGGGCCTGGGACGTGACCCGGGTGATTCCTACTTGTGCGGTTAGCGGCGAAGCCGCCGGGGCCGCGGCCGCTTTCCTGGCCCTGGACAAATTGCCCTCGTTCCAGGATCTGGACTGCCGCAGTCTGCAGACATATCTGCGCCGCCGCCGCGTGATCATCGACCGCAAGCGCCTGCAGAACACTTGACCCCCAGAAGTATGGTCTGCAGGCGTGCACAGAGGTAAAGAGCCATGGCGAAAACTCAGTGCAGAATCTTCAAGCGCCTGATTGACTGTGATGCGCTGCTGTGTACACCGGCAAAGAATATCTCCGACTGCCGGGAGACCATGGCAGGACTGCAAATCTCCGCCCGGGTGGTGCGTAACCGTGACAGCCTGCGTACTGCGCCGGAATATCACAACCAGCAGCTGCTGCAAGCCGTAGCCGGCGATGGAACCTTGATTCCGGCACTTTTCCTCACCCCCGATGGCGTGACCCCGGAGTACGACCTCCCGCAGTATCTGCAGAGATGCATAGCCGCGGGGTTGCGTATCGCCTGGACGGCACCCGTACTCCAGCCGTATCTGCTTGAGTACCCGTTCCGTGCCTGGTGCGCAGGAGAGTTGTTTGCCGCCCTCAGCCGACACCGGCTGCCTTTGCTGCTGGAGTGGCCGGACATCAGTTTCACTGATCTGCATGAGGTCCTCAGCGCATTCCCGGAACTGCGTGTGATTGTGACCGGATTGAACCGGCTGGGACGCCAGCATACAGTGGAGGTGCTCCTGCAGCAGCATCCCGGGCTGTACCTCTGCTTCTCACCCCGATTTTCCGTCCATGGCGGCTACGCCAGCCTCTGCCGGCGCTACGGCGCCAATCGTTTTGTCTGGGGCAGCGGCTATCCTGAGGCGGAGGGCGGAGCGGCCCTGACGGGGCTGCTTTATGCCGGGCTGGAGCCCCTGGATTTGCAACAGGTCGCGTATCTGAATATCGAGCGTCTGTTGCAGGAGGTACGCCCATGAAATACGACCTTCTGCAGGAAGCGGTGTTTGCGGGACTGCCCTTGCCGGATTGCCCTATTGTCGATGTGCATGCGCATTTTGGCCCGGCTACGCCGTTCCCGCTTTACGATGCCAGCGAAGAGGGGCTGCAGGCCAGTATGGACCGGATGGGCGTGGCGGCCCTGTATGGCAGCCCGTTCCAGGTGCTCTGTCAGCAGTACGCTGCCGCCGCCAATGACTATACCCTGGAGCTGGTCCGCCGATATCCGGGCCGGATTTTCGGCTATTTGATGCTCAATCCGGCCGAGCCTGCCGCGATCCTGCCGGAACTGCAGCGCTGTCACGCTGCCGGTCTGCGGGCCATCAAGATTCACACATATGATTCTCTGCCCTATTCCCATCCCAACTATGAGCAGGTCTTTGCCTTTGCCGCCGAATACGGCCTGCCCATTCTGGCTCATACCGCCGGGGAGGAGCTGCGGCAGCTCGAGAGTGCCCTGCTACGCTTCCCGCAAGTCTGCTTCATCCTCGCCCATGCCGGCTGTCTGGACCCCGCCGCTTATGCCGAATGCGCACAGTATTTCCCCAATGTCTGTTTGGAGACCTGCGTCTCGCAATGTCCGCGCGGGCTGATCGAGTTCTTCGTCAACCGCGGTCTGTCCGACCGGATGCTCTGGGGTACAGATATGCCTCTGATCTGTGCCGGGCATCAGCTGGGGAGGGTGGTCTTTGCCGACATCTCCCTGGAGGACAAATACCGGATCCTCTACCGGAATGCCCATCGGATACTGCCGTTCCCGCTGCCTGCCGGCCGCTGACGGGGCTTTCTCAAATCGACGGATTGGTATTTGACAATCACGGTATCTAGGTTATACTAAAAAAGTCCTTCTTGACCCGTTTTGGGCCGGTTTGGCACTGATTCTTCATCAGCTCCTGCACCCGAATGCGGGTGAATCGAGCTCTGCCGGGCGGCTTCCGGAGAGGTGCTTCTGACACCAGAAGCGGGATGTTTTTGCCGGCGGAGCAAGCCCTTTCGGAAAGAAATTCATTTATTGCTGGACCCCAACCCACGGAGAATCATTATGCAGAACGCAATCCTCTGTTCCCGGCTACGGTGTCAGGCATCCCGTTGTACCGGGCGTCCGGGGAAGTGTTTTTACTCTGATTGAGCTTCTGGTGGTGATTGCGATTATCGCAGTACTGGCCAGCATGCTGCTGCCGGCGCTCTCCAAGGCGCGTTCCAAAGCCAGGCAGATGAAATGCCTGAACAACCAGCGCAGCCTGGGCACCAGCTATCTTTTCTATCTCGAGGATTACAGCGGTTATTATCCGCATGGAACCACCGGGGACAGCTACTACCATTTCTTGCGCATGGCGATATATCTGGATGCCAAGACCTCGACCGGCATTTACCGGATTTACGAGTCCAGGAACGGCAATAACGTGGCCACCACTACCCCGCTACTGCAATGCCCGGAGAGCACCTCCACCACCTATAACAACAGCTATGCCATAAACCGCAACATCGGCAGCCAGCCCTGGCACCCGGATTATTATCATTATCCGCACGTCAGCAAGGTGCAAAAACCGGCCGATATCGTGCAGACCATGGACGGAGTCAATGCCTATATCGGCTACCATGACTATAGCTCCTCCGCGTTGATTCCCGCCAATGTGCGCTACCGTCATCTGGGCCAGACGAATATCCTCTACGTCGACGGACATGTGGCCGCAACCAGAATCCCGACCACTAATAAAACAAGCTGGTTCTATATTAATTGACCCGGGCCGAAAATAACTCAGAGAGACAATTCCCACCGCCGCCAATAACCATTTTCTGGAGAAATGTATGCACCTTCGCCCTTTCTGTCTCCTGACCATGCTGGCCGCGACCTTGGCTGTGGCCCAAGTCAATCTTGATGTCGTACCCGCACCCCGCGAATGCCAGCTCAGGACCGGCTCCTTCGCCCTGGAAGGACAAAATCTCTACTGCGCGGAGACCCGCCAATGTCAGATTGGGGCGGCGGAGATCAGTGCCGCTATCAGGGCTCTTCAGGGTGAAGCCGGCGGCATTTTACCCCTCCCGGCTGAAGCCCGCTCGGGGGTCTACCTGCTGACCCGGGCCGAGGTCGGCAAACTGGCGCTGCCGCAGGAGATTATCAACGGCATCAACGCAAAAGACCCCGGGCCACAGGGGTACACGATCCTGATCCGGGAGGACATTGCCGTGATTGCCGGTAGCGACCCGGTAGGCGCGCTGTATGGCGCCTATACCTTCCGGCAGATGATCGGCGGGCAGCCCGGCGCCATCAGCGTCCCGCTTGCGGATATTCGCGACTGGCCGGACTTCCATTTCCGCTCGCAGGTCGGATTCCGGCCTGCCCGCAGTGCCGCCGACCTGGAGAAACAAAAGAAGCTGATCGATATCTGGGCCCGCTTCAAGTTGAATATCCTGCATGTCAATTTTTATATGGATGAAGACCTGCGCAATTACAGCGAAGAGGAAAAGAAGTTCCTGCAAGCCTCAAACGAGTACGCCGTTGAACGCGGATTCTATCCTTTCTTCCGGCGCAATACCGCGGTCGCATTTGCGCCCAGGGATGCCGAGCTGATTAAAGAACTCGATGACTACCACCACAAAAATTCATATTTCAGCTGGACTCGCGATGACCTTAATCTCGCCGTTGCCAAGAGGGTGGTGGAATTCTGTCGTGACACCGGTTTCCGGATGCTCTTCCTGCACCCCATTGATGGCGGCGCCATCTATGATCCCGAACTGTGGATGAAGCGCGGCGAGACTGCCAAACGTCAATGGAAAGATGATGAGCGCTGGAAGGCCAGCGCCCGAATCTTCAATATCTGGGCTCAGGAGCGGCACCGGATTTACCCTGAGCTGATTCTCAGCGCGCCCTTCTATCCGTATTCGCCCTACTATGCCGATTTCGAACGCTGGGGTGGTAAAGTAAGCCGGGAGTTGTGGCGGCAGAACAGCATCGACTACTGGGAAAAAATGAACCAGGCGGTAGATCCGGCCTGGATACCCATGACTTGGATGGCGAACCGGCATTACATGGACCTGTATCGCAAAAGCTGGGAGGGCCGGGCGATCTGGCTGTATACCCACAGTTTTATTTCCACCGGCAT
>JAAYYJ010000108.1 GCA_012515455.1 Oligosphaeraceae bacterium | reverse complement strand
CCGCAGTATGCCATGCCGGGCTTCTCTACTACTGGCGATGTCCGCAACGACGAGCACAACCAAATCGTCTTCGATTGCATGGGTGATATCCTCGACGCCACCGGCGCACGGTATTTCTCGCCGAAATTCGATGAATGGTACAGCCGGCGCAGCGGTGAGAAATTCCTGGAAGACCAGGTCTATTATGACGCCTTCTGGCAGTTCGCCGGGAAAGTCCATAGTTTTCTGGCCCAGCGCAAGGTTCGCATGGTGATTTTCGATGACATGCTCTATCCCGGCACCAATGGGCATCGGTTCGACCTCTACAAGGGACTGGATCAGCTGCCCCGCGATGTGATCATCCTGCATTGGGGGCTGCAACCGGCAGCGCAAATTGTCAGCCATTTCAGCAGCAAGGGCTTCGAGGTCTGGAATTCAGGCACTTCCTCCACCACCTACAATGAGGAAACGCGCCCGCTGCTCAAAGGTTACGGCGCTTCTCCCTACAGCCTGGGACATTCCATTGAACTGAGGGACAATGACGGTACCGTCAGGTCGCAGCTGCCGATCTTCCATGCCGCCGATGTTGCCTGGAATTTCCTCCGCTCCGGCGGTCACCCGACAATCATCGACCGTCTCTCCGCTGGCACCCTGCCGGCATGGCGTAATATCGCCGCAGTGCGACCAGACCCTTGTGCCGGCACAGAGGTCAATACACTGGACCTGAGTCCGTGTTTCAACGTCTCCTTTGCCGATTTCGCCCGTGAGCATCTGCCCGGGTTTACCCCTCGCCTGCCAGTAGAATGCAAAGCGGTGGGCAATATTCCGACCAAGCTCACCGAACAGGCGGTCCTCCTGGATCAGGCATCCGGCCTGCAACTCCCGCTGACGGGGCGGCAGTCCTCCCTGACCTTCTTGCTGGGGGCCTGGTATCCGCCGGCGCTCCATAAAAGCAAGGCCTATCTGAAGCGCGGTCATGCCCATCGCAACTGGCCCTACGGATATCCAGGCGGGACGTTCAAAGTCCGCTACCTGGATGGCAGCACTGCCGACATCAGGTTGCGCCTGTATGAATCATTCAACTGGCTTGACACTGATTCGCTCTATCGGGCTACCTCGGATAACCGCTGTGTCCTGCCGGTTGAAGCCGGTGATGGACGCCACCTGTTCCTGTATCAATACGAATGGATCAATCCCAAGCCCGATTGCGGGCTGGAAAGCATCACCTTCGAGCCAACCGATGCTTTCGCCTTCAAAATGCTGCTTTTCGCACTCAGCGCCCGGGAATCACGGTAGAAGCGCCTGGCCTGGGTGAGGGGCGACCGGACGGTCGCCCCGGCATCGCAGCCGCAGCCGCAGCAGAGTGTCCGGAAAATTAGTTAATGGGCGAAGATTAGTGATAGATTATCGCCACAGAGGCGCTGTTTTCGGTTGGCCTCGGAATGACGTGGTTTGCGCCGGAAGCAGTGATAGTGGTTGCCCCCTATCGGCGGCGGATGGTACCCGGCTGCAATGCGGGTTCTGAGCCGATCGCAGCAGCTCCCGCTTCTGGGATTATTGGCCCTACCCTGGGAAGCAGTTGTCCGGGAACAAGGTATTGGCCCACTATCGGCGGCGGATGGT
>JAAYYJ010000107.1 GCA_012515455.1 Oligosphaeraceae bacterium | reverse complement strand
TGCATTTCCAGAATACGCCTTCGCAACGTCTGCTGGTTACGGTTGATTGTCCCAGTACGGGGCATTTCCAGCTGGAAAATCTGGTGTCCTGGGTATGTGGATAAGGGAAACCTGCAGGCGTTATCTGCCGACCGTGCTGGCGGTGCTTCTGCCACTGCTGCTGCTCGCGCTGTTGCGCCTGCATCTGCTCTGCCCGGACGGTGAAATCGACCCGGATGCATTTTATCACGCCAGTCTGGCCGAGCAGGGCCCGAGGGTGTTCCTGGCCCGGGAATTTCCGGCTGCCAGCATGTCCATCTGGTCCCGGCAGTTCAGCGACAAGGAGCTGTCCTTCCATTTCCTGCTCTGGGGGATTTTCCGGGTACGGTCTTTCCTGGGGCTGAGCAACGCCTGCCCGTTCCATTTTCCGGTGCTGTTCTGCTGCGCCGGGCTGCTTCTGGCCCTGGCACTGCTGTTCCGGCAGTGGCGGGTGCCGCTGCCCTGGGTGCCGGCGTTGCTGCTGGTCAGCGTGTATTATGCCTTTACCCTGCGGATGCTGTTTTTGCGCGCCTATCTGGTGGCCATGACGCTGCTGATTCTTACCGTGCTGCTGCTGTCCATCAGCACCTGGCGCCAGCCGTGGCAACGTCTCTGGCTGCTGCTGGCCCTGGGGGCGGTATATTCCTGGTCATACAGCAATCCGCATTTTATTCTGATTCCGGTATGTGCCTTCGCGGTGGCCGAAGCCATTGCGGCTGGGCGCTGGCGGCCCTTGTGGCTGCTGCCAGGCTGTGCCGCGGCCGGGGTGCTGCTGGGGCTGGTCCTGCATCCGCAATTTCCCAATACCCTGGTTATCACCAAAATTCAGTGCTGGGACGTGCTGCTGATGTTCCTGGGCTGGGGGGAAGCGGGGGAATTTCGCGGCGGCAGTGAGTTCTATCTCAGCACCTGGTCGACCTTGCGGCAGGCGCCGCTGCTGCTGGGACTGCCGCTGCTGCTGGTACTGCTGTACTACTGGTCCGGAGGCGGCTTGTTCCGGTCCGGCTGGCGGCAGCGCCGGATTGGCAATGCGGTGCTGCTGCTCGCGGTTGGCACCGGTCTGGGGTTTCTCTGGCTGTTCCGCTTTGCCGAATTCGCCTTGATTTCCCTGGCCATGCTGCTGGCGCTGGCGGTCAGAAACGCCTGCCGGCAATCCATGAGTGCCCGCCGGCGTTGGCTGCTGCATGCGGTTCTGCTGCTGTATACTGCTGCGGCAGTGCTGACGGTGGGGCTGCCGTTGCGGTCACTGCAGGGGAAAAATCACCGGCCCTACACCGGGGTGGCAGAGTGGGTGCGCGCACACCAGATTCCTCCGGGCAGCATCATTGCCAACTTGCGCTGGGGCAGCTTCCCGATGTTGTACTACGCCCTGCCGGAATATCGCTTCCTGAATGGCCTGGACCCGATGTTCGCCTATGCCGCCGATCCCGTGAAAGCACAGTTTGTGGAGGATACCCTGCGGCAGCGGATTATTCCCACCCCGGCGGAGCTGCGCTCGCACACCGGTGCCCGGCTGGTGCATATCTCCAGCGACAACGTGGAACTGGCCCGGAGTTTCTGGCGGGCCGGATATCCGCGGTTGTATGAAGGCTGGGACGGCTGGCTTTTCGCCTGCGAATGAGACCTCCCGCCGCCAGGCTGGCAGGAAAGGATTTGCCGCTGGCCTGGTTGTAAAGGCGGTCCAGGATATTATAGTAACAGACCAAGTCGCCGTAGAATGAACCATTCCAGATCCTCTCGCCTAGGAGAATTTCCAATGCACAAGAAAGCCGCGGTATTTGTCGGTCCGAAGCATCCCTTTCAGGTCCGGGAATACCCCATCTCGGCGCCTGCGCCGGGGCAGGTCGGCTTGGAACTGCTGGCCAGCGGTATCTGCGGGACTGATGTGCACATCCAGCAAGGCTGCTTGGCCATGCCCTCATTTCCGCTGGTGACCGGACACGAGTTTGTCGGTACGGTGGCCGCCTTGGGGCAGGGCGCTGAGCATGATGCTGCGGGCGAAAAACTGCAGGTCGGCGACCGGGCCGTGGCCTGCGTGGCGCTGCCCTGCGGCAAATGCCTGAACTGCCGTCGCGGTGAGACCGCCAGCTGTCTGTCCTTCGGGGTCACGTATGTCAAGGATGTTAACGAGGAGCCGCATTTTTGCGGCGGCTTCGCGGAATACCTGTTTTCACCGGCCGGGAATCTGGTCAAGCTGCCTGCCGGGGTCGACCCGCTGGCTGCGGCGGCCTGTCCCTGTGGCGGGCCGACCATCATCCGCGCCTGCACCTACGGCGGCGGGCTGCATTCCGGGGAGCTGGTGATCATCCAGGGCAATGGCGCCCTGGGTCTCTTCGCCCTGGCTTATGCCAAAGATCAGGGTTGCCGGGTGGTGCTGATTGGCTCAGCCAAGGACCCGCAGCGCCTGGAGCTAAGCAAGGCTCTGCAGCCGGATTGTTTTCTGGATTACCGTCAGTATAGCCCGGAAGAGCTGCAGCAGCGCGTCTCGGCGCTGGCTGCTGGCTGCCAGCGCGGTGACGGTGCGGATGTGGTCATTGAGACCAGCGGCGATCCCGGCGCATTCCCGCTGGGGCTGCAGTTGCTGCGGACCCGCGGACGTTATTTTGTGCCCGGGCAGTATTCCGACCGCGGCAGCGTAAGCATCCCGCCGCACCTGATCACCTTCCGGGCTCTGCAGATTATCGGCAGCGGTCAGTATACCCTGCAGGACGTGCTGGAATATCTGCAGTTCCTGGCCCGGCGTCAGGATTTGCAGCCGCTCTTCCGGCAGATGCTGAGCAGTTATCCTGTGTCTGACATTGACCAGGCGATGGCTGCTGCTGCGGCAGGTCAGGCCATCAAGGCGGTTCTGGTCCCACGGTCCTGATACGCGCAAGGCGGTTATGGCAAGGAGGAACACAGCTATGTATGACTGGCGGGCAGTGCAGTGCCGGGAGCGTCAGCAGGCGAAAGACCCCGGGCGGTCCCGTGCGGTGCCCAAGTACAACCTCTTCCAGTACTGGCAGGGGAAGTATTTTCAGGCTCATCCCGGGGCAGAACCAGAATGCCTGCAGCGCGCGCGCTCACTTGCGTACGCCTGGCAGAATCTGCCGTTGAGCTGCGAGCCCGAGCAGCGGTTCTTCGGCGGTCGGGAACTCTACGGCCGTGAGAGCCTGCCACAAGACCTCACCCAGGAGGAATACGACAGCGCTATCGCGGTGCTGCAGCAACACGGATTGCGCAATTTTGCCGTGGGCTGGGACCACACCATCCCCGATTACCGTACCTTGCTGAGCCAGGGCTTGCCGGATTTCCTGGCCCGGGCCGAACAGCATGCTGAGGGCCCGACCGGCGAGGCGATGCTGATCGCCTTGCGCGGTCTGCAGGCGTTCCTGCTGCGGGCAGCGGCTTTCTGCCGCCAGACCCATCCCGAGGCGGCGGCCTGGCTGGGAAATATTGCTGTCGCACCCCCGGATTCTTTTGCCGCCGCGCTGCAGCTGCTTTGGATTGTCCATGTCGTGTTGCTGGCCGAAGGGCGTTATCATAATGCCCTGGGGCGAGTGGACCAGTATCTGCTGCCCGCCTATCAGCGCGACAGCCTGAGCCGGGCGGAGGCTTTAGACCTGCTCTGCCATGTCTGGGTCAAGATCGAGGGCTTCCATCAGGTGACCAATATCTGCATCGGCGGGGTCACGCCGGACGGCGAGGACGCAGTCAATGAGCTCAGCTATCTGGCCTTGGAGGCGACCGGACTGGTGCATTGTCCCCATACCAATCTCTCGGCCCGCTTACATCCCGGCAGCCCTGAGGAATTCCTGCTGGCCTGCACCCGCCTGATCCGCACCGGCATCGGCTTCCCGGCAGTATTCAATGACGCCGTGAATGTACCCATGCTGCAGCGACTGGGCATCCCCGAGCAGGCCGCCCGGGATTATGCTCTGGTGGGCTGCGTGGAATGTGTAGTGCCGGGGCGGCAGGTGCCTTGGAGCGACGGACGCTTCAATATGCCCCGGATTTTTACCGATACAGTGCTGAATTTAGCGCGCTACGAGTCTTATTCCCAACTCTGGCAGGCTTTTGCCGCCGCCATGGCCAGCGGCCTGCAGCAGTATCGCGATGAATACAACCAGAAGCTGGCCGGCTTCCCGGCCGACCGCTACCCCGACCCGTTGTTGTCGGCGCTGGTGCGCAGCTGCCTGGAGCGACAGCGGGATGTCGAGGACGGTGGGGCGGACTTCATGCGCCTGCATGGCATCGGCATGATGGGCCTGGGCACCCTGGCCGACAGCCTGGCCGCAGTGCAGAAACTGGTATACCAGGACCGGGCGATCACGCCTGAAAAACTGGTCCAGGCCCTCAAAAATGACTTCCAGGGCGATGAACCGCTGCGACAGATGCTGCTGCACCGTGCGCCCAAATACGGCAACGACGAAGAACTGCCGGATGCCATCGCCGCCGACATCGTCTCGCTCTGCGGTACGCTGTGCCAGAGTCTGCGCACTATTGACGGCGGTTATCTGCAGAGCTGCATGGCCTCCAATGTGGCCAATATCCCGGCCGGCGCGGCGACCATGGCCACGCCCGACGGGCGGCACGCAGGGCAGCCGCTCTCTGATGCCGCCTCGCCCAGTGCCGGTCGCGACCGGAAAGGCCCGACCGCGCTGGTGAAATCCATCACCCGGCCCGATTATGCGGTGCAGAACTGCACGGTGGTCAACCTGCGCTTCGCTCCGGATTATTTTTGCGGTGAGCAAGGGGAGCGGCGTTTTCTGGCCATCCTGAAGGCGTTTGTCGCGGGTGGTGGTCACGAGATGCAGTTCAATGTCACTGACAACGAGGTGCTGGAAAAAGCCATGTCGGCGCCCGAGGACTACGCCGGCCTGATCGTGCGGGTCAGCGGCTTCTCGGATTTTTTTGTCTCGTTGAATGAGAAGGTTCAGCGTGATATCCTGGCCCGCAACGTCCATCATTGAATTTCTGTCAGACGGTTTTCAATACTTGAAGGAGACTTATGCGAATTTCTGTTTTGCTGCTGTTGCTGTTGTCGGTTCTGGTTTATGCTGACGGGCAAGTCCGTTGTGATCTGATTTCCGGCTTCCGTTTGGAGTGCGATGTCTCCAGCGGTATTGATCAGAACCGCCGCACGCGCAAGGAGGGCGCGGAAGGGCGAATCGTCTATGACATCATCATGAGCAAGGGTGCGATGCTGGACCAATGGACGCCCTTCAGCCTGACCTTCACCCCGTCCCAGGACGGCATGGTCTATATTTCCCTGCGGGCTTCACACGCTCAGGGCTTCCCCTGGATATATATCGATGCCATCCGCTGCCAGGGGGCCGAGCTGCAGAATGCCGATTTCGAACTGCGCAGCAAAAATGGCGCTGCGACCGGCTGGGGCGGCAGCAAGGACAACCTGGTCGAAGATGCCCTCAAGGCCAAATCCGGACAGTCGTTCGCCAGGGTGAATTACCAGCATTCCTTGGGGCAGAACATCCGGGTCAGCAAGGATCAGAAAGTCCATCTCACCTTCATGTACCGTCCGGAGACTGTGACTGTCCTGGAGGTGCCGGAGGGGATGAACAAGGTGATGGACCAGGAACTGGCCACCGTGGTCACCATCAGCACCCAGCGCTTCGAGTGCCGGCCCAGTTACGAGAACTGCTCGGTCTATCTGACCAAGCCCAAAGCCGAACGCGAACTGCAGCAGGCAGTACGCCTGACTTACCGGCGGACCGGTGCACAGGACTGGCAGGAGGCATTCCCGATGGTCTATGTGCCCCAGGAGGGAGCCTGGCGCGGTTCGATTTTCTTCCTGGAAGAAAACCGCGACTACGAGGCCAGGGTGGAAATCCAGGGCACTAAAAATGAGGTCCTGACGCAGTCCTTCCGGACCAAAAATTCACAGGTCCCCATCGCCAGGACCATTGAGCTCTCGCCGGAGGACTTCTCGGGAGAGCTGGTCATCAGCGAGTCTGGTACGGCCGAGGGCTATATCCGCTACACCATGCAGCCCGGCGCGGTGCTGCTGGGCCGGCGCGGGCTCAACGGTGCGGTCATCCGGGTGGAAAATGCCAAGTACCTGCTCTTCGAAGGTCTGGTCATCAAAGGCAATATGGCCAAGCATTGCCTGTCTCTGGACAATGCCGAGGAGATCATTGTCCGTAACTGCGAATTTTCGGATTTCGGGCGCAGTGATTTCGTGCGTGACTACCATCTGGGCGGTTCCTGGACGTACCAGGGTAATGTCGGCGGCTGGGAGGGAGGCATATTTTTGCGCACGGTCCTGAATGTCCTGCTGGAACGCAACTATGTGCACAGCCCGTACTCCGCCTCGCACAGCTGGTTCTATTCCCATCCCAATGGCCCCGAGGCAGTATTCCTGGATCGCTGCCGGGGCGGCGTGGTCCTGCGCTACAATGACTTGGTCGGCAGCGACAAACGGCGCTGGAATGACACCATTGAGGGCAGCGGCAATGGCAGCATCGACGGGGGCATCGGCCGTGATGCTGATGTTTACGGCAATCTCTTCGCTTTTGCCAATGACGATAGTATTGAGATTGAATGCATGGAGATGAATGTGCGCTTGTATCTGAACCGCTTCGAGGGCTCACTCTGCGGGGTAAGCACCGGCTGCTGCCGTCTGGGCCCATCCTATCAGTTCCGCAATCTCTACTACCGCCTGGGAGATGAGAATGCCCGCTTTAGCGCACCATTCAAGAATGGCATGGGCAATCAGGGCTATGGTTCGATTTTTATACTCAG
>JAAYYJ010000106.1 GCA_012515455.1 Oligosphaeraceae bacterium | reverse complement strand
GCGGCAGCTACCTGGCGACCGAGCGCGGGGTTGCCGGCAAGGGCTACAGCGCCACCCAATACTGCAACCTGGTCAGCCCGGAGGGCGGTCAGGAGCTGGTGGAGGAGACCTTGGCGGACTTGCACGCACTGTGGAGTTAATCTTCCCCTGTGTAGCTCAACCACTTGCCCGGTCTGCTCCCGAATTATTTGTTCACCCCCTCACTGACGAGACCATAGATGATAAGCGTATGCAAATCCCTGGTTGAGATTCTGGGCGGTGATTATGTCCGTCAAGTCTGCCTGGCCAGTGCCCGCCTGGGGCTGGGCAGTTACCAGGAGTTGCAGCAACTCTCAGAAGAGGCCGTGGAGTTCTTCCCGGCGGAATTTGCAGCCCGCCTGGATGCCATGCTGCCGTGGTCCGGGCAGAGCATCCTGAACGATTTCACCGGCTCCGATCCCGGTGCGGGGACCCGGGCCTTCGATCAGGCTTTGAAGAGTGCGGCAGCGCCGCTGAGCGGCTGCGGATTCTTCCGTTTGGGCGAGGATGGGCGGCTGTATATTATCGCCAAAAGCGAGCATTATCAAGCCTCGTTGGGGCATAATTTCCCCGGCTGGCGTTTGCTGGCCCACGCCAGCCGCATCGGTATCACCAACATAACGCATAACAACACCCGCGGGCATATTACGCGTCTGCTGGAGCATGAGCTGATACGTCTGGCCAACGGCCTGGCGAAGGATGACCGGGAAGGCTTTCAGTCGGTCAGGGACTCGCAGGATGCGCATGTCCTGAACCGGGTGATCAATCTGGAGACTGGCAGCCTGGCAGTGGAGGCCGGCCTGAAGATGATGCTGGCGCGATTCTATCGTCTGCAGGGGAATTTCCCGCCTCCGGTCTATGCCGGCCGCCGGCCGGTGTTCCTGGTCATGGGCGACAACCGGGGCGGAAAAGAGGCGAATTATCATGGCACCACCGTGCTGACGCAATGCATGCGCGGGATGTGGCCGGAATTCGCGGCAGTGCTGGAGTCTGCCGGGCTGCTGAAAGTAGTGCCGGTGCCTATCAATGACACGGATTCCTTCCAGCGCATAGTGGAGCAATACGACGACGGGCAATACAAGATCGCGGGGTTTTTTCACGAGCTGGTGCTGATGAATTACGGCGGCATCCGGCTTACCCCCGAGTATGTGGCCAGGGTGTATGAGATTTGTCAGCAGCGCGACATCCCGGTACTGGCAGATGAAATTCAGTCCGGGCTCTGGTCGCCGGAGCTGTTCCTGTTCCGGGAATACGGCTGCCGCCCGGATTTTGTCGCCATCGGGAAGGGTTTCCCCGGCGGGCTGTACCCGTCCTCGAAGATTTTGACTACTGCCGCGCTGGACAACTTGAATCAGTTCGGGGCTCTGGTCACCAATGGTCAGGAGGAACTGGCCTCATTGGCGAATCTGATCAGCATCGCTTTTGCGGATGCGAACCGCGCGCATACAGCCCGGATCGGCTCCCTCTGGGAGGCGGCCCTGGGCCGTCTCGCGGCTGCCCATGCGCACCTTATCCGCCGTGCCGAAGGTCGCGGGCATCTGGGCTCGCTGTTCTTCGCTACTGCGGAACAGGCGGTAACTTTCGCTGAGGCATTAGGCCGACGGTACGGCATTGACATCAGTGCGCAGACGTACAAGGCGGATTGTCCACCGGCAGTGTTGAGCAAACTGCCGCTGATTGCCAGCGAGAAGCTGGTGGATTTCATCCGCGCATGCATGGATAAGGTATTGACGGAAGAATTTCCCCGGCAATGACCGGTGCCTCTAGGCGGGGCAGGGTCGCATCTGCAGATGTGAAAGGAGCCATACATGGGTATCAGTTTGGGATTGGTGGGATTGGGTAGCTTTGGCAGCGCATTCGCACGGCTGTTCAAAAGTCATCCGCTGGTGGACCGGATTGCGCTCTGTGATGCCGAAGAGGAGAAACTGCGTAAATTCGCAGACCTGCCGGAATTTCAGGACAAGCTGAATCAGAAGGACGTATTCTTCTCTTTGGACGATATTTGCCGGACCGACCTGGATGCTATTGTGATAATCACCCAGCCTTGGCTGCATGCCCCGCAGTGTATACAGGTCATGGAATCCGGCAAGCACGTCTATTCTGCGGTGCCGGTCATCACCCTGCCGGATTTTACCGAGGTGCTGGACTGGTGCGGCCGGGTCATTGACTGCGTGCAGCGCACGGGCAAGCAGTACATGCTGGGGGAGACTACATATTATCGCCCCCAGACCCAGTTCTGCCGCCGCCAGGCCGCTGCCGGGGCCTTCGGCGATTTTGTCTATGCCGAGGGCGAATATGCGCATGATGTGGACTCGAACTGCTCGTTGCGTCAGGTGAACACGATGCGTCAGACAGGCAAAGTCGGCGCGCAGTACGAGTCCTTGGTTGCGCCCTATCACCAGCGCGGCTGCAAAACCAGTCCGATGTCCTACCCGACCCATTCGGTATCCGGGCCGCTCAGCGTGATGGGTGCGAAGCCGCTGCGGGTCTCAGCCGGCGGGTACCGGAACCGCACCCAGGACCCGTTTTTCCGCCATTCCGAGTTCTCGAATCTGGTGGCGAATTATTACCTCGACAACGGCGCAGTGCTGCGCATCGCGGAGATGCGGGAGATTTCGGCCAATACCGGCTTGAAGGACGAGGATTTCCGGATTTTCGGTACCCGCGGGAGCTACTCCTGCAACAACTGGTGCGAGAATGGGCGGATTGTCCCCGATGGCGCGAAGCACCCCAATGTCTGCCGGGCGGTTACGGATGCGCAGATGTTCGAGCCGCTGCCCAAAGAGGTCGCCAGCGCCTTCAAGTATGCCTTGAATCCCGCTGCCAAGCCCGAGGATGACTTCCAGCCCTCTGGCCACGGCGGCAGCCACCCGTACCTGGTGCACGAATTCTGCTGCGCGGTGGCGGAACAGCGCCTGCCGGCGGTTAACGCCTGGGATGCGGCCCGCTATATGGCCATGGGCGCGGCCGCGCATGCATCGGCGTTGCGGGACGGTGAGCTGTTGCCGGTGCTGGATTTCGGCGATGCCCCGCGCACCTGAGTCGCGCTCACTGATTCCAGGCGTCCCGGATCATGCGGGCGGTATCGGCCAGTGCTTCCGGGATGCAGCGGGTACCGCTGAGTACCGGCATGAAGTTGGTGTCTCCGACCCAGCGCGGGACGATATGGGCGTGAATATGGTCTTTGACGCCGGCGCCGGCGGCAGTGCCGATATTGAAGCCGATGTTATATCCCTCCGGGTGCATCAGTTTGTCGAGCACCTTCTGGCACTCCACGATCAGGTCGCTGATTTCGTGCAGTTCCGCGGGGGTGAGTTGTTGCATGCTGTTCAGGTGCCGATAGGGTGTGACCATCAGGTGCCCGGAGTTGTAGGGGAAGTCATTGAGCAGCACGAATGCCTCGCGCCCTTTATGGACCACGTGGTCGGATTCGCAGTCGCGCTGGCCTTTGCAACAAAAAAAGCAGCCGCCTGGTTTGGGGCCGCGGATGTAGTCAATGCGCCATGGCGCCCAGAGCGGTCGCGGAGCGTTTTCCTGATATGGAGAATCATCCTGCATGGTTTTTTCCGGTGTGAAGGGTTAATTTCCGGGGAAGCCTGCGGGGCAGTCCGCTTCGCGTCCGCTCAGTAGGCGAGCAGTTGGAACTGGGCCTCACTGCGATAGCTTCGCCCTTGGCGCAGCAGTTCCACAATGACAGTGTATTTGCAATTGGCCAGCAGTGTCTGCAGATCAATGGACAGTTTGGCGGCATTGCCGGCTACTTCCCGGGTGCTGGTCAAGGGCTCCGCACCGGGCCGCTGCAGAGTCAGCCGAAGTTGTGCGGCTTCATTGGCGGCGGGGTAATAATTCAGGTCAGCAGTGAAATCCAGGGTCTTGTCCTCCTGCAGGAGGTAGCCGGGAATTTTGCTGAGGCTGAGCACTTCCGGGACTTCGTACCGGAACCCCCAGAAGGGGTGCGGTGGCTTGAGCCCGGGCAGGCTAATGCTGCCGCTGAGCGTCCCCGGGGCGCTGATCTCAACGGGCAGAATCTGGAGCTTTTCCCCTGTGAGTTGATAGGTCGAGGTCTGCTCTGCCAGCTGCAGGGCCAGGGTCTCCCGGCTGCCGTTGGGGTTCAGGACCTGCAGCTTGTTCTGCCCCAGGCGGACTGGCTGAAGCATTTCCGGTACGATTTGCAGGGGCAGCTCTGCGAGGGTCAAATTCGCATAAAATTCGGGCAGATGCGGCTGGGGGATGAAAGCGGAGATGGACATATAGCTCTGCCGGACGCGTTGAAAATTCACGCCGACGATGGGGGTGCTGGCGATCTCGGCCAGCGGTAGGGCCAGCTCGGCCACCCAGTGGTCGGAGTAGATTTTGCAGGCAGTCTTGAGTCCCTGGCAGGTCCAGCCCTTGTCGGTCTTCCCGTCGGTAATGTCGAAATCCGCTTCGGTGCCCAGAGCGCTGAGGATGATTTGCCGGTAGTCACGGCGGTTGTGCTGGTGGTCGAAGAACAACTCGATGCTCTCGTCGCGCCAGACTAAATGATCGCGGGTGCGCTGGTGCAGGACCATGCTCTTGGGTTCCGGTTCTTCACAGCGGAAAGCGACGAAGAGCGTGTCCTGGGAGCGTCCCAGCCAGACCTGGGTGTTGACCGGCGGCTTATTGCCGGAGGCGAGGTACAGCTCGGGGATGTGCTCGGCCGCTTTCCACTCATCCTCCTGCAGGACCCCGTCGATGGCAGGCAGCATGGGCAGCAGCGGCGCATTGAGCTGGGGGCGCTGGGGCGCTGGGGCGGCGTCCTGTTCGCGGTTGTGGAATTCAATCTGCAGGGGGCGGCTTTTGCCCTGCAGGAGGGCCTGCAATTCTACCGCCAGACTGGCGATTCTCCAGCGATAGCGCTTGAAGTTCCGGAAGTCCCACTGCGTGGGCTGGCCATGGAAGGGCAGTGCGGCGCGGATGTCGGAGAGTTCCTGGCGGGCGGCGGCGGCCGCCGCTGCGGCGCCCTCCACAGGAGATTTTTCCGCTTCGGCGATAAGTTGTTGCAGAGTATGAATATAGCGGAAGTCATCCATGCCCAGGCGCAGGTATTCCAGATTCAGGGTCGGGATGTATGTGCCATTTAGGGAATATATAGACATGGAGTCTTTGGCCGAATGGTCGAAGTCATTGAATGCCTCGTTGCGCTGGCTATGCAGATTCCAGAAGTACTTTCCCTCCCAACCGCAGCGGAACATATTGAAGCCGGCGTTATAGCGGTTGGCGTAGTAATTTTCATAGACACAGCCGGTGTAGGAGAAGAATTCCCGGTTGTCCTTCTTGGTGCTCTTAACGATACGGTCGAGGCTGTTGTTGTCCTCAGCGGTTCCTTGGGCATAGATGCGGCAGTCCAGCCAGGGGTTGACCAGGTCGGTGAATTCATCTTCACCGCAGGTGACCGCCGTCTTGCTGCCGGCTTCCTTGACCAGCTTGAACATCTCCACTGCGTAATTGAACAGGAAGACATTGGAATTGACTCCGATTTCATCAAACTGATACCAGTAGATATCCACTCCGGCGGCCTGCACCCTGCGGCTGATCGCGCCTATGATATCCTTGAACAGCTGACGGTATTCCGGGGTGAGTTCCTCGGGATAGAAATGCAGGCCGTGTTTTTGTGATAGGGGCAGATTGAGGAATTTGGCAATTACGTCGGTGAAGCCTGGGACAGCGAACCATACGACCAGGCGCCGGAAGCCATATTTCTGGTACTCGCGCAGGAAATTATCCAGCCCCTGGGGACGTGCGTCGGCGTAATTAAGCTGCGGTTCGGCGGTGCCGGCGTACAGTTTCTCCCGGCGGCGGGCGAGGTCCGGCTCTGTCCTGATGAGGTCTTTGAGCGGCTGCAGGATATCGCGCATGCAGCTCTGGTGTCCCTGCAGGATGGAGTTGAAGCCGTATTCCTGCAGCATCGGGAAGACATTCGGTCCGCCGTAATACACGCCGAGGATCTGCTGGTGGTCACGGCGCAGCTGCAGGTCGACCACGCGCAGGGTGACCGGGATGGCCAGGGCCGGGCGTCCGGCGGCCAGAGCGGTGATGGTGCCGCGGTATATGCCGGGGCGGGCGTCCGCAGGGACGCGGTATTTCAGGTAGTATGCCTGGGCTTTGTGCTGGCGCAGGGGCAGCGGGCGGTTCTCTTCCAGCAGTTCCGGGACATCGCGGTACTGCAGTCCGACGAAGCTGACGCGCTGGGGCCAGACTCTGATGCTGCGGATGTCCGGCGCCGGCAGGGTCTGCCCCGCTTCGCTTTTTAGTTCTGCGCCGCTGAGTCTTACTTCATCCAGGTCGACAAGCGGGTACAGGCTGACTGCGCCGCCTTCGCTTTGGTCCGGCGCGGCAAAGAACGACAGGCCGCGTGCGAATTCATCGGCTGTGGGCAGCAGGTCCGGATGCAGTTCCAGGATATCGTCGACCACATAGCTGCGCAGTCCGGAGTCTGGCTCGGCGAGGGTGAACTTCAGGCCGGAATTGCGGGGCGGGCGGGAGACGTCTTCGAAGTTGTCCGGGATGGTGAATTCCCCGACTGGTGTCTGGAAGGTGCGGGCCGGGCCGCTGAATTTCCGGGCAGTGTATTTTTCCGAGGTAGTGGCCTCCGCTTTGAGGTCGAAGAATTCGATTTCCAGGGCGGCATCGGGGAAGAGCTTGATGGACAGCGTGAGTTTATCCTTGTCGACCAGGGCCTCTGAGAGCGGGAAATGCACCAGCAGCAGTTCCTTGTCCAGCGGCGGGATTTCGACCCGGTCCAGTCCCTTGACCGCCAGCAGCTGCCAGTTGCTCTGCTCATAAGTCCGTTTCAGGACGGCGAATTTGCTGGCGGTGAGGACCTGGGCCGGGAACGAGCAGCTGAGTTCGCCGCCAGCCATGCCGCCATCCAGCCGGGTGATGCCATTCTGCTGCGTGACACTCAGGGTGCCGGATTTTTTCCAGGTGGAAAAATCGGTAGTCTGGGCTGTGACGCTGATGGCACAGAACAGGACGAGAACTGCCTGACTCAATTTGTTCATGGTAAAACACCTTCCTGAATGATGATGGGTTGGGACAAGGAAATCTCACCGGCGGTGACAATCAGCTCAGCCGGTCCTGCGGGGACCTCACGCAGGGATAAAATAAAGGGGTTGTTGCCGGGGGTGACTTGGCAATCCAGTTGCGCGAATTGCCGGTTGGCGGTCTGGAGGATGATTTTAGCGCTGCCGGAGTAATTTTGCAGCCAGAGGGTCGCGCTGAGTTCATCGCTGGGGAAAAAGTAATTCCCCAGCCCGGAGATTCGAGCCGGTGGGGTAGTGACCTCGCGCAGGACAACCTCCTCAATCCACATTTCTCCGACCGTGTCGTCCTTGTTTTCCTCGCGTCCCCACAAAGCCAGGGTCAGATAACACAGTGTTTTCCCGGTGTCGCTGCGGAAAAACAACGGTGCCACGGCTGAGTCATCATGGGGGAGGTGTCCGGATAAGCTGATAGATGTATCGGGGCAGCGGACGCCAAAATAGTGCCAGCGGTAAGCGGCCTGGCGCCGTCCCCGGACGTAATATTCATATTCGGTGTTTGGCTTGAGTCTCACGGTCTGAGTCAGATTAACTGATCCCTCCGGGCTGTTCTTGAATAAATGCAGGGTGAAGCGCCCCGGCTGAGGCTGGTCCGGCAGTACGACCGCTCCGCCCTGGGTAGCCTTGGACATACTGAGTCGCCAGCCGACGGGGACGCCGTTGCTGTCGGTTCCGCCCGAGAAATCGTGGTTTTGGACCAGGTTGACTGACTGCGCCAGCAGTTGTGCGCCCAGATAGAGGCACAGGAAAATGATGGCAGGCAGAAGATATTGCGCCGGTTGGATTTTAAGCGGCATGGGGCTGAAGCAGTGCGGTAGCATGTTGCGTATTCCTGGTGGGGCTATTCCAGAAAGAACGGTGTGTTTTCATCAATCAATTTCTTCAAGGGCGATTTGCGGGTGCCTTGTTTGTTTGGCTCCGGGGGATTTTCAGGAGGCACTTGGTCAGGCTGGGGGGGGAGGTCAGCCGGCGGAACGGCAGGGG
>JAAYYJ010000105.1 GCA_012515455.1 Oligosphaeraceae bacterium | reverse complement strand
CTGCGATATTCGCCTTCCCGGCGCGGGCGTTCGGGGCGCTCGGCACTGCGATATTCGCCTTCCCGGCGCGGGCGTTCGGGGCGCTCGGCACTGCGATATTCGCCTTCCCGGCGCGGGCGTTCGGGGCGGGGGGGACGGGTGCTCTGGCGCTGGCGGTCGATTTCCTCCGCAATGCGGATGGCGCGCGAGAGCCCTTCGAGATTTTTGGAGCGGGTGGAGGGACTTTTTCTGGTGCCGGGGTCCTGTCCAGCCGCGGTTTCGGCATCGGTTTGGGGCGGGCGACGGAATTCCGCATCGCGTTTGAAATCGTTGCGCCGGGGCGGTTCCTCGCGGTCGGGGCGATCGGTGCGACTGGGGCCGCGGCGTTCGAAGCTGCTGCGGGAGCGCGGTGCGCCCCGGCCCGGGCGGCCGTCGCGTTCGAAGCGCGGTCTTTTATTCAGGGCGCGGTCGAGGCGGTCGCCGGTGAGGCCGATCTGTTCCGGTCCCTGGTCGTTGTTGCCGGACAGGAAGCGGGTCAGGAGCTTGGTGAAGAGCACCAGCGGATCCTGGTCCTGCCCCTGGGAGATTTCCAGCACCTGGTTGTAGAGGGAGGGGTTCAGGTCGCTGACGAACAGCTCCCCGAAGAGCTTCTGCAGGCGCTGGTTGTAGACTTCTTTGCGGGTGGGGATCAGCCCCAGCTGCATCTCCGCGCCGACGGTGCGTTTGATGGCCTCGAGCTGGCGCAGCTCCCGCGGGGTGACCAGGGTGATGGCTTTGCCGGACTTGCCGGCTCGCCCGGTGCGACCGATGCGGTGCACATAGCCGCGGCTGTCGAAGGGCAGATGGAAATTGAAGACATGGGAGACATCCTCGACGTCGAGTCCGCGGGCGGCCACATCGGTGGCGACCAGGATATCGAAATCATTGCGCCGGAATGCGCTCATGACCCGGCTGCGCTGGGCCTGCTCCATATCGCCGTGCAGGCAGTTCACATTGTATCCCCGTCCCCCCAGCAGGATATTCAGAGCGTCGGTCTCCTCCCGGGTACGGCAGAAAATCATCGCTTTGCTGACTTCTTCCGAGTCGATCAGGCGGATGCAGGCATTTACGCGCTCGTGTTCTTCGATGACGAAGTTGTGCTGCTCGATATCGTTGTTGGTGGCCTCGGAAATGGCCGTGGTGATATCCACCGGATTCTGCAGGATTTTCTGGGCCAGGGCCACGACCTGCTTGGGCAGGGTGGCGGAGAAGAGCATGGTCTGATGCGGGCCAGGGAACTGTTCGAAGATGACCTTGACATCCTCCAGGAAGCCCATGTCCAGCATTTCATCGGCTTCGTCCACAACCATGACCGCGGGGTTCACAGCCTTGAAATGGCCGCTTTTCATCAGGTCGATCAGCCGGCCCGGAGTGGCGACCAAAGCATTAAGGCCCTGGCGCAGCAGCTGCTCCTGGCGGTTGTAGGATTGCCCGCCGGTGAAGGCCGCGGTGCGGATGCCGGCGAACTGCCCGAGCTTGAAGATTTCCGAGCTGACCTGGGCGGCCAGTTCACGGGTGGGGACCAGGACCAGGAACTGCAGACCTTGTTTGCCGCGGATCAATTCCATGGCTGGCAGGGCGTAGGCCGCGGTCTTGCCGGAGCCGGTCAGGGCCTGCCCAATCAGATCGCGCCCGGCCAGGAGGTAGGGGATGGATTTCTGCTGAATCAGAGTCGGTTCACTGAAGCCGGCTTCGGTAATGCCGCGCAACAGGTCGGCCCCCAGGCCGAAAGAGGCGAAGGAATTGGCCGGAGACTCGGGGGTGTCTTCGGAAGGAACAGCGGTAGCGGCCAGTTCATCCGGGGTGGAAATGGCGTCGTCGGCGGGAGCATTGTCAGTCATGTACGGGCAGTCCATAATCGGGGTCAATAAAGAGAACGGGAAATTATATAATATAATGGCTCAAAACGAAATAACAATCACGCGCTCTGACATCTGCTGACAATAATGTATTGACGCGCGATGCGTCCGCAAACTGGGCGTTTTGGTGACTAACCGCTTTGGAAGGGCAAATGTCTGACGGGGTAAGCGAGAAGCTCCCGCCGGGAAAGCAGTGCTTATCACCACGCTGCAAATGTCCTTTTCAGCCTATTTATGCTGCTCTGTGGGATTGGTTTGCGGCTGTGACAGGGGGGGCGGGATAATATTGCGGTTTCAGGGTTGCGGGATATCGGCCGGAGGCGGATTTGGTCGCAGGGCCTGCAGTTCGGGCAGGGCGGCGGCGGGGAGCAGCTGGGCGGGGGCCTTGAGCAGGTGTTCGCAGATCAGGGTGGTCCGGGCGGCATTTTCCAGCACTTCCAGCCGGTCGAAAGCCTGGAGCAGGGAGCTGCCCAGGGCCAGGGCGCCGTGGTTTTGCAGGAGCAGGCAGTTGTATTTGCCGGCGGCCGCGGCGGCCGCGGCGGCCAGTTGGGGTGAGCCCAGGGTCTGGTACTGAACCAGGTTGATTTCGCCCAGGATCACATATGATTCGCAGAGCAGCCGGTTGGAGATGGGACAAGCGGCTGCGGCGAAAGCGCTGGCGGTGACTGGGTGGGCATGGACGATGGCGCTGACATCCGGTCTGGCCCGGTAGATGGCCAGATGCATTTCCGCCTCGCAGGTCGGTTTGAAATCGCTGAGGCGTTCGCCCTGCGGACTCATGGCGCCGATGTCGGCGGCTTTGATCCTGGCCTTGTCGGTGCCGCCGGGGGTCATGAGGATGGTGATCGCATCGAGCCGCACGGAGATATTTCCGCCCGAGGTGGTGGTCAGGCCGCGCTGGTAGAGCCGGCGCATGAAGGCGGCGATTTCCCGGGCGGGTTGATTCCAGGCCGTCATAGGGGGTATCCTTTCAGGGTTTCCGGCAGATTCCGCGTTCGGTGATATAACCGCTGATCAGCTCGTGGGGGGTGACATCGAAAGCGGGGTTGTAGACCTTCGCGCCCTGGCAGTGGAAAATTTCCTCCGGGGAGCGTTGTTCGATGGGTATTTCCCGGCCGCTGGGCAGGCTGCGGTCGATGGTCGAGTAGGGCATGGCGACATAGAAGGGAATGCGGTGGTAACTGGCAGTGATGGCCAGCTGGTAGGTGCCGATCTTGTTAGCGGTGTCACCATTGGCGGCGACCCGGTCGGCACCGACCAGCACCAGGGAGACCAGGCCCTCACGCATCACCTGCGCGGCCATGGAATCGCAGATGGTGGTGACGTCCAGCCCGGCGCAGGAGAGCTCCCAGGCGGTCAGACGCGAGCCCTGCAGCAGCGGCCGGGTCTCGTCGGAAAAAACCTTCAGGTTGTAGCCGGCCTGGTGGGCGGCATAGAGCGGTGCCAGGGCGGTGCCGCAGCCGCCGGTGGCAAGGGCGCCGGCGTTGCAGTGGGTCAGCACCCCCTGTCCCGGCTGGAGCAGCTGCAAGCCGTGCCGGCCAATGGCCTCGCAGAGGCCGATATCCTCGGCCAGGATGGCCAGGGCTTCGTCCAGGAGCTGCTGTTGCAGGGCTGGCACTGGCATGCTTTCGGCGGTGAGGCAGTTCAGGCAGCGCTGCAGGGCCCAGGAGAGGTTCACAGCGGTCGGTCGGGAGGAATTCAGGAACGCGGCGGTGTGTTCCAGCTGCCGGCGGAAATCCGCGGGGTCGGTGGTGGTGAAGCGCTGGGCGCAGGCGGCCAGTCCCAGGGCGGCGGCGCAGCCGATGGCGGGTGCTCCCCGGACGCAGAGACGGGTGATGGCGGCGTGGATTTCCTGCTGCTCACAGAGTTGCAGCCGGTGCAGGCATTGCGGCAGTCTGGTCTGGTCGATGATATCGAGCATCCCCGGGCGGGCGGCATCTGCGCCGGGGGCCCGGAAGGCGGTACCGGAGTCATCCAGCCATTGTACAGTTGGCGGGGGGAGGTTCATGGCAGGGGTGGGGCGGGGGTGCTGAGGGTATTCCACCCCGCCGGGCGCAGCGCCGGCAGGGGCGGGCAAAATTTTCGCTCCGGGCGTCCGGCAGGGTTGTTTTTTGCCGGTCAGGGACTATACTTAAGGGCAGGCGCGGGGGGGGCGCCCAGGCGGTTCAGGCGAAGAAATTCGCGGGGAGCTTGGGCAGAATTTTTCCGGCCGGAGCGAGTTCCTGCGCTCTGGCCACGTAACAGGGGCGGATTTCCGGGGTCATGATCGGCTGGTGGGCGATGCCGGCCATGATGCCGTCGCGGGTGGCGAAGCCCTCTTCCAGGAGCTCGACCGTCTGCAGGTCCCGGATTTCATAAATCTTCTCGCCTTTTTTGACCCAGTCGTACAGATTTTTGCAGTATCTGATATGTCCGGTGTGGTTGCTTTTCAGCACTGCGTTCTGGTCGGCGGCGGGATTGAAAGGGATGACCCAGACGGGGCGGGACAGGACGACCTCACCGGGGAGCATATTGGCACCCACCATGATGTTGCGGATGGCCTGTTTGCCGAATTCGTACTCGAATTCCCCCAGCGCGTGCTGGACGGAGAATTCGAAGCAGATGGCATAGGAATTGTGCCGGCGTGAGCCCTGCCAGGTCAGATTCCCCTTCGACCAGTCTTCGGGGTCGGGGTTGGTCATGACCACGGCTTCGATGCCGGCATAGCGGGCGATCGGGAGGTTTTTGGGCTCGCTGTTGAAGATCAGCGGCTTGCGGGCCTGGTGGCAGTGCAGGTCCAGGATGATGTTAGCCTGGCCGGCGATTTCCTGCCAGAGCCAGGCGGTGATCTGTCCGGCCACCCCGAAATCGCCGGTGCGGTTCCAGAGGCGGTTCATATTGTACATGGTCTTGGCGTCGCTGCGTCCCAGTCCCCAGGGGCAGAAATTGTGGCGGAAGCGCGAGTAGTAGTAGTCCTTGATTTTGCTGAGGTCCTCGCGTTCGGGATAGAATTCGTAGTCCATTTCCAGGGCCAGCGGGTTGGCGCAGGGGCAGATATGCACCGTGCCGGCGAAATCCCGGTCAGCGAGTTCGGCGGCGAATTCGGGCAGCAGGCAGGGGCCGGTATGCTCCATGCCGTGCTGTCCGGCGATGATGGTCAGGACGGGTCCCGGCCGTGTGCCGGTCAGGGTCCAGTAGGTGACCTGGAAATTTCTGCCTTGTGCGGTGGTGAATGCCTGGCGGGTGATTTTCACGACTAGCCCCTGGTTGCGGTTATGAATTATGACTGAAGAGGAAACAACGATGGAGAAAGAAGCCTTCCCGGCCATGCCGGGTCTGAGCCGGGCCTGGGAGTATGTGCGTTCCCGGGCGCCCTTCCGGCCGCGTCTGGCGGTGGTACTGGGGTCCGGTTTGGATGATTTTGTCGACACGGTGGCAGTCGACACGGTGATCGACGGCCGGCAGATACCGGATTTTCCGGCGGCGACCGTGTCCGGGCACCGCGGCAGGATGGTCTTTGCCCGTCTTGCAGGCGTGCCGCTGCTGCTATACCAGGGGCGCTATCATTACTATGAGGGCCACTGTGCGGCAGAATGCGCCCTGCCGGTGCGCCTGGCCCGGTTGCTGGGGTGCGAGATTGTGGTGCTCACCAATGCCGCCGGGGGGATCAATGCAGATTTCCGGCCCGGGGATTTTATGCTCCTGAGCGACCACCTGTCCTTCCTGCTGCCCTCGCCGCTGCGGGGGCCGAACTGTGAGCAGCTGGGACCGCGTTTCCCGGACATGAGCGAGGTCTATGACCGTGGCCTGCGCGAATGCGTCCTGGCGGCGGCGCGTGAGGAATCGATTCCGCTGCGCCAGGGGGTGTATATCCAGACCGCGGGGCCGAATTTCGAGACCCCGGCGGAAATCCGGTTCTACCGTCTGGCGGGAGCGGATGCAGTCGGGATGTCCACGGTGTCAGAAGCGATTGCGGCGCGCCACTGCGGACTGCGGGTCTGCGGGCTGTCCTGCATCGCCAATCTGGCGGCCGGGATGTCGGGGCAGGAGCTGAGCATTGAGGAGGTGCAGGTCAATGCCGTGCAGTCCGGCCCGGTCTTCCGGCGGCTGCTGCGGGCGGCGCTGCTGCGCATGGCCCGGGAGGCGCTGCCGGGGTCAGAGGGCTAATCCGGGTCGATGATATCGGCGATGATGTCGCTTTGCTCCTGCAGGATTTTCTGGAAATTCTGATAGATCAGGATATTCTGTTCATTCTGCTGGGGCTCGGTCTTCAGCCAGTCCTGGAGCTGTTTTTCAGTATCGTCGAGCAGGGCCCGTGCTTCGCGGTATTTTTGCTGGTTCTCCGGAGTCTGCTGCGCGATTACCGCTTCCAGGATGTTCTTTTCCGTCTCGGTGCTGAGGTCCTGCATCTCCTTCTCCATGGCCTGCATCTGCTCGTGGAATTTTTTCGAGAGTTCCTCGGCTTTGGTTTTGCGGGCATTGATTTGGTCATACAGGGCCTGGACTTGTTCGCGTTTGCCGTCCGGGAGTCTGGCGATCATCTGTTTGACACCGGCTTCGCGCCGGCGCAGGATTTGTTTGAGTGAGCGTTTGAAGGTCTGCGGGGTATTGTTTTCGCGCAGCTGGACATTTCCCAGTCTCTGCCCGTCGTGTTCGAGCAGCATCAAGGTGGGGAAGGCCTCGATTTGATATTTGGCCTGGAGGGCGCTGTTCTGCTTCTGCAGGTCTTCCGAGATCAGAGTGGGGTTGCGGGGGAAATCCAGGTACACCAGCAGCAATTTGTCGGCGGCCCAGTCCTGCCATTCTTTTTGATTCAGGACATCGCGTTGCAGGAATTTGCAGTACTTGCACCAGTCCGAGCCGGTGAAATAGAGCAGTATGGGCAATTTTTTCTCCGCCGCGAGTTTTTCGGCAGCCGGGAAATCGCTGGTCCAGACGCCGACCTGGGCACCGATGCGCTCGATGTTGAAATTCGGGCTGATTTCCAGGAGTGCGGCATCCAGCGTGGGTTGCCCGGGGGTGTTCCCGGCTGAGGGTTGGGCGGGTTTCTCGCCGCCGCAGCTGAAGAGCAGCAGGCTGGACAAGGACAGGATAAGGGCACAGGACAGGATCTTCATCAGTTTTTCCCTTTGGTTAAAGGCTGGAAAATTAGCGTCGGGGTACAAATTTGGCAAAAAGATGGTATATTGCCCAGCGGACCAGACAGGGGGCAATTCTATAAGGTGTTCTCTGAAACAGATTTTGCAAGTGGCTGCGGGAAAATTGCAGGAATGCCGGCCGGTCGGGCATGGTAATTGGCCCGGCTGCCGCGGCAAAGTGGCGCAGTGCCCGGTCTGGTGGTTGTGGCTGGCGGTGCGGCGGGATAATTGGTCCCAGGCAGCGTCGCCAGGGAAGCATGCAAGCACTGCTGCAGTCTTTGGTTGCTGTTCGGAGCAGCTCCAGCCGGCTGTGGCCAGGAAAGGAGAATTAAAATGTCGTTACTGATTGTCAATGCGAAGGTAATTTCCCCGGGTCTGGAGCTGTCTGGGGCTGCGGTTCTGGTGGAAGGTTCCCGGATTGCCCGGGTCTATGCTGCGGGTGAGCCTCTGCCGGCGGCGACAGAGACCTGCGATGCGGGCGGGAAGATGCTCCTGCCCGGTTTTATCGACCCCCACTGTCATGGCGGCATGGGCTATGAGACCACCAGTGACGACAGCCGGGCGGTGCGGATTATCGCTGAAGCCAAGCTGCAGGAGGGCGTGACCTCGTTCTGCCCGACCACCCTGACTCTGCCCGAGGACAAGCTCGCCGCCAGCATGCGCAATATCGAGGCCTATCGCCAAAATCCCACGGGCAGCAAAGTCCTGGGCACGCATCTGGAGGGGCCGTACATCAACCCCGCCTGTACCGGGGCTCAGAATCCGGCTTATCTGCGCCAGGCTGATCTGGCAGAAGTGCTGCGTCTGCATGCCATTTCGCCGGTAGCGCTGATCAGCTATGCCATTGAAATGCCCGGCAGTCTGGAATTCACCCGGGCCTTGGCTGGCACCGGCATCAAGGCCAGTTGCGGCCATACCAATGCCACCTACGCGCAGTTCAAGGCGGGCATGGAGCTGGGGTTGTCGCGGCTGACCCATTTCTGCAATCAGATGACTAAGCTGCATCATCGTGAGATCGGCCTGGTCGGGGCCGGGCTGTATGAGGACGCGGTGTCCCTGGAGATGATCTGCGACAAGATTCACTTGTGCCCGGACATGATCCGTCTGGCTTTCAAGGTCAAGCCGATAGAGAGGATACTGCTGATTTCCGATGCCATGGAAGCGACTGGCCTGCCGGACGGCGATTACCAGCTGGGCGGTCTGGCGGTGGTGGTCTCGGACGGCGCTGCGCGTCTGGCCAGCGACGGTGCCCTGGCCGGCAGCACTCTGAAGTGCAATACCGCGCTGAAGAACATTGTGGAGGTCACCGGTCTGCCGCTGCCCGAGCTGGTCAAGACCACCTCCTGGAATCATGCCTGTGACCTGGGCATCAGGGACCTGGGCAAGATCGAGGCCGGCTGCGTGGCTGATTTGGCCCTGCTCGACGAGCAGTTCCAGGTCGCGGCGGTATTCGTGGACGGGCAGCGCCGGAAATAAGGGCGCTGCCAACCACCCCGCCGCCGGCGGTGCGGCGGGGTGGAGTAATATTTATTGGTATGGTGCGAAATCTTGGGCTAAGCACTGGTAAGCTTCAGGCTGCCATAAGTAGTCCAGGCTTGGGTGAGTGATGGATTTTTGCCATGGTCCACCTGCGGCGGCCCCTCGCGCGCGCGTCCTTAGCGGGATGGGGGATCCCCCCAACGGTGGGG
>JAAYYJ010000104.1 GCA_012515455.1 Oligosphaeraceae bacterium | reverse complement strand
AATTCCAATTCATCACCGAAATTCCCAAAAACACCTACGGCGTAAATTTCGAAGACCTCTTCGTCTATCCCCTCTACGACGAGGGTAAGGTCGCCATCCAGCTGACCACGCCCGCTGACTGCCAGAAAATCTCCTGGCAGATTCTCGATCAGGACCGGGTGATTTCCGGCAGCTCGGCCCCGGCACCAGCCCCCGGCAGTCTCTTCCAGACCACGGAAAGCGTCCCGGCTTTCCGCCCCTGGAATGTCAATACGCCCTATCTGTACACCTGCAAAATCACCCTCACCCTCAAAAACGGCGACCAGAGCTGTGCCATCCGCTTCGGCATGCGCAAGTACTCGGTCTCCCAGGACTCTTTCTTCCTGAACAACGAGAATCTCTACCTGCGCGGCGTCATCCGAGGCCGGGAGGCGCACGACCATCCCGATCTGCTCAATCTGGGCTGGTACGAGTACTATGCCAAATACATGCGGCAAATGAAACGCTACGGCTTCAATTTCATCCGCTTCCATAGCTTCGTACCACCGATGGAATGCTTCCAGGCCGCAGATGAACTGGGCATCCTGATCCATATCGAACTGCGGAAATACTACGGCAAATACCAGAAGGAACGCTCCACTATGGACAAGCAGGGGTCTCTGCTCAACCGAGAGGAGTGGGCCGAGATGGTCCGCCGGCTGCGCAATTCCACCTCCCTGATGGTTTACTGCATGGGCAATGAAATCGACCACCCGGGCCGGAACCCCATCTGCCAGGAATTCTACGAAATGACCCATCGCATGGACCCCACCCGATTCTTCCTGGATACCTGCAGCCGGGGCGAATTCGACCGCCGCAGCGTCGACCTCGATGTCCAGCACATGAGCTACTTCTTCCCTTGGGGACATGCGTATAACATGTTCGACAACCCGCAGAACTGGCTGATCTCCGGCTCCGCTTCCGGTATCCCCATGCTGGTCAAGGAAAAGGATGACGACCCGGACTGGACCATTGCCCGGAAAGTGCCCTCCCGCCGGCCGGTCATTGCGCACGAGATCTGCCATTATTCCGGCCTGCACAATCTGGAGACCCTGGGCCGCAAGTTCGACCAGCATTGCCCTCAGGACCGCCCCTGGTGGATCGACGAATTGAAGAAGCTAGTGGAGCTGAAGGGCTTCACCGGCCAGTACGACATCATGCTCCAGGCCTCACATCGTTTCCGGGAACTGGCCTGGAAGCTGAATCTGGAGGCCGCCCGGCGCAGCAAGCTGCTCTGCGGTTTCCATTTCCTGCAGTTCTGCGACACCAACCGCTATGAGAACAGCAACGGCATCGTCGACTGCTTTGATGACCAGAAGGGCATCTCGGAACAGGAATTCCAAAAATTCAACGGCGACACGGTCCTGCTGGCCGATCTGCCCCGGCGGGTGTTCTTCCAAGGTGACACCGTGACCGCCCCTGCCATGGTCTCGCACTTCTCTGCCGAACTCGCCGGCACCATGACCTTCGCATTCAAACTCGTGGATGCTGACGGCAAAACCGTCCGCCGGGGTACGCTCAGTAATATCAACCTGGACGAAAAAGGCCGCCATGATCTCTGCGTGGTCAACTGCAAACTGCCCGTCACCGGCAAACCGGAAGCCTATCAGCTCGTATTCTCACTGCTGGATGCCAGCGACAAGACCGTGGTGGAGAACAACTGGGGCCTCTGGAGCTTCCCCAATCAGCCCCAGGCACTGCCCAATTACCAGGTGGACATCCGCCTGGATGAGATCTTCCCGCTCAACCGCTACCCGCAACTGCGCCAGCAGGAAGGCGCAAAACTGCGTCTGCAGAACCGCTTCACCCAGGACCTGCTGGAGCACGTTGGCAACGGCGGCGATGCCTGGGTGATGTACCGCGTGCCAGTCACGCGGGACCGCAAAGTCCGGGCCCCCAAGGAGAAATATTACCTCCCCGCGGTCTGGGACCGTTTCAAAGCAACCATCTGGGACCGCGGCCACAATTCCGGCGCCTTCATCCGCGACAGCGCCGCCCTAGATGCGTTCCCCCATGACGGTTTTGTAAACCTGCAGTTCGCCAATCTGATTAACGACTGCGACAAGGTCATCCTCGATGATTTCCCGGTCCCGGTCGAGCCAATCATGGAAGGTGTGGACCGCGCCGTGCGGGACCGCTTCGATGTCTATAACTTCAAGCTATCTGAACAGCAGCCGGCCTATACCATGCGGAAATTCGCCTACCTCTTCGAATTGCGGGTCGGCAAAGGGCGCCTGTTTGTCAGCGCCTTCAATTTCACGGGCCTGAATCAGGCTGATCCCGAAACCATCGGGATGTTCGAGTCCATTATGCGCTACCTGAACAGCAGCAGCTTTGCTCCTAAAGCTACAATCGAGACCAAGGCCCTTGCCGAATATCTGCTGCGCAAAGGCGAAGGCCCGATCATCAAGGAACGCCGCATGACCCAGTACTGGCAACTGGACGAGGAGCCTCTGGAATCGCTCAAATACTGGAACGAGGCCCTGGCCTACATTGATGAGGAAGTCAAAGAAACCGATATCTGGATGAAAGCCCAGGCAAATAAACTCTCCCTGGAAGACAAAAGCAAGAAATAAATCCCCCGGGGACAGACAAGCCCCCAAAAAAACCGGGCCTCCGCGGCGATGCTTATCCGTCACGGAGGCCCGGTCTTGTTTCATGGTTAAATACTATTCTGGCCACAAGGCAGTAAACACATATTTTACCGGCCCGGTCTGAGTCAGCTGAAAATCCGCACTGATGCTGGTCTGCAGCTGTCCGCCTGGCATCCATACCGTCACCGGCGACTGGCACAGACCGAGCTTCACCGCCACCGCCGCACAGGCGCTGGCGCTGGACCCGGATGCCAGGGTATAACCAGCCCCGCGTTCCCAAATCTCAATGGCGATATTGTGCCGGTCTTTGACCTGCAGAAACTGGACATTGATCTT
>JAAYYJ010000103.1 GCA_012515455.1 Oligosphaeraceae bacterium | reverse complement strand
GCATTGGATAAGCAAAAAAGTACAGAAGATGGGCACGAAAATTAAGGTCGGCATCCTCGGATTGGGCCGGGCTGGTTTCAATATGCATCAGAGCGAGCTGGGGAAATTCCCTGAGCTGTTCAAGATTGTGGCTGGCGCCGACCCGCTTTTCAACCGGGCTGAGGAAATGCAGAAACGCTGTGGCGCCAGGCCGTATCACAGTCTCGAGGAAATGCTCGCCGACCCGGAAGTCGAACTGGTCACCATCGCCTCGCGCTCGGCCGATCACGTCCGTCATGCCCTGCAGGCCCTTGAGGCCGGAAAATATGTGATGGTGGAAAAACCCATCGCGGTAAATTACCAGGAGGCGCTGCAGTATGTCCAGGCCGAAAAAAAATACCCCGGCCGGCTCTTCCTGCGCCATAACCGGCGCTTCGAGCCGGGATTCGCATTCCTGCGGGAACTGATTGCCACGGGCAATATCGGCGAGGTCTTCGAAATCAAACTGCGCCGTCTCAGCTACCAGTTGCGCAGCGACTGGCAGGTGCTCGAAGCATGTGAGGGCGGACAGATGAACAACTGGGGGCCGCATTTGCTCGATCAGGCCCTCACGCTCCTGGAAAGCCCGGTCACGGATATCTGGTGCGACCGCAAGCACGTGGTCGCCGCCGGCGATATGGAGGACCACTTCCGGATTTTCCTGCGGGCCGAAAACGGCCGCCTGGCCGATATCCAGATTTCCGGTGCGGTCGCCATCCCGGAACCGTATTTCACCGTCTATGGCACCCGCGGTACTCTGGTCTGCAAAAATGACCAGGAGCTGAGCTACAACTGGGTCATTCCCGGGACGCCGGCCGTAAGCCCTGCCGCCAATGCGGGCACTCCGGCCATACTGCCCGGCGAGCCCGCCGCCGGCAAAATGAATACCCCCCTGGCGATGCGTTGGGGTACCCTGATGGTCGAGCCTAAGGACAAGGTCGATACTTGGCAGATCTGGAAATTCCTCTATCAGAGCATCAGGGAAGGCAAGCCGTATCCGATTTCCCTAACCCAGGCCCTGGAAGTGGTCCGGATTACGGATGAGGCCAAGAGACTCGCCGGCGTGCAGCATCTGGTACAGGTCTGATGATGGGAATACTCGCCGTAACAATATTTCTTTTTGCCGCCCTGGCAGCATCGGCAGATGAACTGCGCCTGAAAACCGGTGCCGTGCACCAGGGCGTGTTCCTGGAACTCGATGCCAGGGGCCGTCTGTCTTTTCAGACCTTCGACCGGGAGGAACCGCTGAAGTTCCCGACTGCGGTGATCAGCGCGGTCACCCTGGAGAAGCCCCGCAGGGTGACCTTTATCTCCAGCCGGAACAAGAAGAAAACGCTCACGGCCTCCTGGCAGGGCCTGCAGGATGGGAAATTCACCCTCCTGCTGCCTGGTGAAAAAAAGGCCCAGTCTTTCCAGGCGCTGCAGATTCACAAGCTCAGTGCGCCTTTCGATATGCGCGAGTTCATGCTGCTCCGGCAGAAGCACCAGGAACAGAAAGCCGCGGATACGGAAAAAGCCGGTCGCAAAGCGGCAGACATGCTGATTGCGGGCAAGGCCACGGTGTTGTATTTTGTCTCCACCCAGACTGATGTGGCATCCCGCCAGGGCAGTCTGGTCAAGAAACTGTGCCGCGACCAGCAGCGCAAGGCGGAATGCGTGGAGGTGCCGCTGAACAGTCTGCAGCACCAAACCGCGGTGGTCAACGGCCTGAAGTCACTGCCGCAGTTCTGGTTCTACAGCGCCAATGGCCGGCTGGCCGGAAAGCTGGTGGAACGGTTTACCGAAGATGACATCGAGAAGATGTTGGAAAAAGCCATCAAAGGAAGATTCTGATGCGCAGACCCATCGGCTGGATTGATAAAAAACACCCGGATGGACCGCGGGAAATCCGGGTCAGCTTTCATGCCGGGAGCATTAAATGGCAGTTCCTGCCCAAGGGCTCGGAGAACTGGCAATACGATACCGTCCCCAGCGAAGAAAACTGGCTGGAGCTGGAGGAAAAGCTCAAACAACTGATGCAGCGCGGACACCTCTTTGAGCGCGAATTGGAATTAACCCGCAGACGCGGCCAAAAAAAGTGACCCACGGATGGAATTTTATGTAACTGCCGGTCCCGGCACAGAAGAAGTGCTGCGGGATGAATTATGCGAATTGGGTTTCTCCCAAGTGCGCCTGAACCGGGGCGGGATACCCTTCTTTGGCGAACCCCGCGATGGCTGGAGAGCATGCCTGCAGACCCGCATCGGACAGCGGGTGATGCAAGTCCTGGGACGCTTCCCGGCGGAAAAACTCAGCGACCTCTATGAGGGAGCCCGGGCCTTGCCCTGGGAAAACTTCATTACTCCGCGCCAGACCATCGCGGCCGCAGCCTACGCCCATGAGAGCTGCGGGGAGAACCCGAATTTCGTCGCCTTGAAGCTCAAGGATGCAATCGTGGACAAGCTGCGCGAGGTCTTCGGGTCCCGCCCTGATGTCTCCAGAGATGACCCCGATGTCCGTTGCTTTGTCTACTGGGGCCGCGGCAAGGTGACCGTCTATCTCGATTTGTCCGGCGAACCATTGTTCAAACGCGGGTACCGTGTGACCGGAGGGGAAGCACCGCTGAAGGAGACACTGGCGGCCGCCATGCTCCGGCTGGCCGGATGGGACCGCAAAATGCCGTTGCTGGACCCGATGTGCGGTTCCGGGACCCTGCTGATCGAGGCGGCGCTGTGGGCCGCCAACATCGCCCCCGGCATCTGGCGCAGCCGCTTCGGCTTCGAACGCTGGGGCAATTTCACCCCCGCCGAGGCCAGAGAAATGGCGGCCCTGCGGGGGCAGATGCGTTACGAAGCCAGCAACCAGCATCCGGCCATCACCGGCTGCGACTTGGACGAGAGCGCTCTGGAGGCGTCCAAGGCTAACGCCAAATCCGCCGGTGTGCGACTGAGTTTCCGGCAAATTCCCTTGCGGGAGCTGCAGGGTGATGCGTCGCGACGCTTCCTGATCACCAATCCGCCGTATGGTGTCCGCCTCGAGGCGGAGGACCGCCTGTATCAGGAATTGGCTTCTACAGTGCTGCGCCTGCATGGCTGGCGCTGTGCCATCCTGGCCGGCAGCCCGCAATGCATAAAGGGCATTAAATTGCCGCCCGTGGCGGCGTTCCCGCTGAAAAACGGCAATATCGACTGTCAGCTTACGGTGTACGAGGTGAGTTGAGGCGGATGGCACGCGGGCATGGAGTACCCGACCTGCGCCCATCCCCCAGCAAAAAAGCCTCCCCTGGCAGGGGAAAATATTGCTTTTCCGCTGGCAGATATTATCTTTATATGACCACTTTTTCCGCATTTCTTCATTTACTACAATCGTGGGGGGTTAAGATGCGAAAATTTACCTTGATTGAGCTACTGGTTGTAATTGCCATCATTGCGGTTCTGGCTTCAATGCTTCTGCCGGCCTTGAGCAAGGCCCGGCAGGCAGCCCAGAGCAGCACCTGCCAGAACAATCTCAAGAATGTCGGTTTGGTCTTCCAGCTTTATGCCGAGGACCATGGCGGAT
>JAAYYJ010000102.1 GCA_012515455.1 Oligosphaeraceae bacterium | reverse complement strand
GCCGACGAGGAGAGCAACTTTTACATTGGCGAAAACAACCCCCTGCACAGCCAATGCGTACAAAGCCAGCTGGAAGCCCTGGGCCGGATCGGCTGCATGGTGGATTATGTGGTAACGGACGATCTGCTGCTGTCCAATTTTCCCAGGGACCGTTACAAACTCTACATTTTCCCCGACCTGGTAGCCCCGAAGCCCGAAATTCGCCAGGCTGTCGCCTCTTTGCGCGCGGCCGGTAAGAGCATGTTGTTTCTGTATGCGCCCGGTTTTATCAAGGACGGCAAGGGCGCAGACGCCAACATGGAAGCGCTGACCGGCATTCGCCTGCACCGGAGCCGGGAAAAACAGGGCTATACCCTTATTCCCGCGGGCGAATGGAACGACAATGGCACGCAGCGCATCTTTGGCGGCGCCATGAACGGCATGACGCCCTACATCGTGGCCGACGAAAACGAGCCTGCCTGCGCCAGGGGCCTGGTCAACCGCAGAATTCAAATGACGGTAAAGAACCGCGGCGAAGGTTTTGACGCCTGGATCGCCCAGGGGCCCGTGCCGGAATTTGTCCTGCGCCCACTGGCCCGCAGGGCCGGCGTGCGCATTTGGCAGGAGGAAGGATTGCCCCTCTACACCAACAGCCGCATGCTGGCGCTTCACGATCACCAAGGAGGCGTCCGCCGCGTCAATACCGCCTGGCAATGCGGCCGCCTGGAAGAATTGTACACCGGCGAAACCCATGTCATTGAGCCGGGGAAGGCAGTGTCGCTCACCTTTGCACCGGACGAATGCAAGTGCTTTATCTATCTCAAGGAGGATGAGTAGCCATGCCGATCCTTGCGCAGAACGCTCAAACGCCTTGGCGCATTATCATGCCCCATCCTGCTCATGAAACGGTCAAACTGGCCGCACATGAGCTGCACGCTTGGGTGGCGCAGCTGTGCGGCGCACAGCTTCCTACGCAGACGGAATTGCAGCCCGTCCATACGCATGAGATTCTGGTCGGCCGCAGTGGCCGTCTGGCGCACTACGGCATTCAAGTGGATTGGGAGGCGCTGGGCGAGGAAGGCTTTGTGATGAAAACCGGCGAGAACTGGCTGCTGCTCGCCGGCGCCACCCCCCGCGGCACCCTGTATGCCGTGTATACCTTCCTGGAGGAAGTGCTGGGCCTGCGCTTTCTGGCCTCCGACTGCACGGTGATACCCCATGCCGCCTGCGTTGCCTTCCCCGAACTGGACGACTGTCAGCTGCCTGCCTTTGAAAGCCGCGAAGCCTACTGGAGCGACGCTTTTAACGGCAGCTATGCCGTGCGCAATAAAATGAACGCCAACAAAGCCGACATCTCCATCCGTCAGGGCGGGCGCCTGAAATTCTACAACTTTCACCACTCTTTTGACGATCTGGTGCCGGTACGCCAATATTTCGATACCCATCCGGAATATTTCTCCCTGGTGGATGGCGTACGCAAACGCGAACACACGCAGCTGTGCCTGAGCAATCCGGCGGTGATCAGGCTTGCCATTACCCAGGTGCGCCGGTGGATTGCCGAAAATCCGGACTGCCGCGTGTTTTCCGTGGCGCAGAACGACTGGCACAACTATTGCACCTGCCCAATGTGCGCCGCGCTGGATGAAGCGGAAGGCAGCCCGGCGGCCAGCGTGATTCGCTTTGTCAACACCATCGGCGAGGATATCGAAAAGGATTTCCCGCAGGTGCTCTTGCACACTTTTGCCTATCAGTATACCCGCAAGGCGCCCAAGACGATCCGCCCGCGCAGCAACGTGATTGTGCGCCTGTGCTCCATTGAATGCTGCTTTTCGCATCCGCTGGACGGACAGACCGCCGCGCCGCTGGCTCCTGACCGCAATGAAAAAGGACAACGCCGGTGTCAATGCGCTCTTGAGGGGGAAAACGCCTTTCTTCGCGACCTGTGCGAGTGGGGCGGGATCTGTCAGCATCTGTATGTGTGGGATTATGTGACCAATTTCCGGGAATACCTGATGCCGCTTGCCAACCTGGATGTGCTTCAGCGCAATCTGCAGCTGTTCCGCGCCATTGGCGTAAAGGGGATATTTGAGCAGGGCAATTTCAGCCAGGGCGGCGGCGGGCATCTGGTGGAACTGGAAGCCTATCTGCAGGCCAAACTGATGTGGAACCCGGATTGCGACCTTGAACAGCACCTAAACGACTTCCTGGATGGTTTTTATGGCCATACCGCCGCGCCCTTCATCCGCCAATATCTGGCGGGATGGCAGCAAGCG
>JAAYYJ010000101.1 GCA_012515455.1 Oligosphaeraceae bacterium | reverse complement strand
GCGTTTTGGACTGCACGGGAAGAGCTTCATCCCCCTGGTGCTGGGCTTCGGCTGCACGGTGCCGGCGGTGCTGGCCACCCGGAGCATCGAATCCGAGAAGGACCGCACCACCACCATTATGGTGCTGCCCTTTATGAGCTGCGGGGCCCGGCTGCCGATTTACTCGCTGTTCATCCCGGCCTTCTTCCTGCCCCAGCATCGGGCCTTCACTCTGTGGGGCATCTACATCATCGGGGTGCTGGTGGCCATGCTGGCCGCCCGGCTGATGAAGGACACCCTGTTCAAGGGCGACGGCGAGGTCTATCTGCTGGAGCTGCCGCCGTACCGGATGCCGACCGTCAAGAGCATGCTGATTCACGTCTGGGAGCGCAGCAAGATGTACCTGAGCAAAGCCGGGACGGTGATTCTGCTGGCGTCGGTGATACTGTTCCTGGCCAATACCTTCCCCCAAAAGCAGGCCTTTGCACGCGATTATGCGGCGGAGAAGACAGCCTTGCAGCAGCAGGGGGATTTGGATGAGCTGGCGCGCGCGGCCGGCCTGCGCCAGCTGGAGCTCGAGCAGCAGGCCGAGGCCATGGCCTACACGGTCACCGGCCGGGTGGGGCGGGCCCTGGCGCCGCTCTTCCGCCCGCTGGGCTTCGACTGGAAGGTCAGCACCTCGCTGATCGGCGCTGCGGCCGCCAAGGAGCTGTTCGTCTCCCAGCTGGGGATACTCTATTCGGTCGAGGACAGCAGCGAGGAATCGCTGCCCCTGCGCCAGCATCTGCAGCGCAACTACAATCCCCTGCAGGCATTCAGCATCATGCTGTTCTGTCTGCTGACCATGCCCTGCGTGGCCACTGTCGCGGTGGTCCGGCGGGAGCTGCATTCCTGGGGCATGGCCATCGCCCAGTCGGCGGGGATGTTCCTGGTGGCCTATATCTTGACCTTTATCGTCTATCAGACCGGGATGCTGCTGAAAATCGGGCAGGTGCTGCCGCTGCTCTGAGGGGCGCCGGGCGTGGTTTAGCGCAGGGCATCGAGCTTTGATTCACCCTCGGGGGGGATCACACAACGCCAGAGCTGCCAGCCGCCGGGCCACTGTTTTTCCAGGAATAGCCAGGGCCGCCCCTGGGCGTGAATCTCCGCCAGAACCGATTTCCGGGCCGGGTAATATTTGCCGTCCGGGGGCGGCACCAGCAGGTGCAGCTGTTCGTCCCGGGCCTGGGTCAGGAAATCTCCCTCCTGGTAATCCAGCCGGGCCTGGAAGCGGTGCTCCTGCAGGTCGGGGTAGGCGAGGGCCAGGGGCAGGCCGTAGAGCATAATGCGTGAATCGGGCCAGAACTGATCGATGTAGGCGGTCAGTTCGGTGCGCGGCGGGGCACCGCCGGCGGGCTGGAAGCAGGCGCTGACGCCGATGGGCAGGGCGCAGTACAGCAGCGCCAGGGACAGCAGGAACTGGGTCGTGCGCTGGCGCCGGCGGTAATCGCTGCTGTTCAGCACCAGCAGCAGGGCCAGCAGCACCGCCAGGAGGTACGCCGGCAAACCGCCGGAGTAGACCTGCATTATTTGGGTGAAATGGAAGTGCAGGGGCAGCAGCAGCGCCAGAGGCAGCAGCAGCCGGGCCGGGGCCTTGCAGGTCCGGTCGAAGCACAGTAGCGTGGTCAGTGCGGCCAGGAGCAGGAACAGCAGCCCCAGGCGCCGGGACGCGGGCGGGAAATGCAGCAGCGCTGCCAGGGGCAGCGAGCTGGCCCGGCTCCAGTAATCGCGCAGGAAGAACAGCGCGTCGTCCAGCACCAGCCAGTTCCAGACGAAATACAGCAACAGCGCATAGCCGGCCGGCAGCAGCAGCAGAGTCGGCAGGCCGCTGAATTTCTCGTGGTCGTCCAGGGTGCAGGAGATTTCCCGCAGCAGCACCGGGATGCATCCCAGGGCCAGCATGATGCCGCAGCTGCCGCAGAGCATCAGCAGGGACAGGCTGGCCGCGCAGAGCACCAGCCAGCGCAGTTCCTGCTCCCGGTGCCATTGGCTGAACTGGTAGAACAGGGTGCAGAGCAGGGCGGCATTCAGCCAGGCCGGTGAGACGGCGGCGTAGGACAGTAATTCCCGCAGTGGCGGGAAGAATAGCGCCCCGGCCAGCAGCAGCGCCGCGCCGGCCAGGCCGCGCCCCGCCCGGCCGTGGTTTTTCTGCCACAGCAGCAGGGTGACCATGATGATGCTCTGGCAGATGACGCTGTAGAGTTTTCCGGCGGACAGGCCGATGGCTCCGCCCAGGCTCTGGCAGGCCAGCAGGAACAAGGTCTGCAGCGGGCCGTATTCCAGGCTGCCGACCAGGGCCTGCCGGCCCCAGTTCTGGCTGTTGCGCAGGGATGCCACAATGGTGCTGCAGTTCTCCATGGCCGGGCTGGAGCTGACTGGCAGGCAGTACAGGCACAGCGCCAGGACGGCGCAAGCGAGGGCCAGCAGGGCGGGGTTCCGGTGCCAGCTGCGGCGGGGTGGGTGAGTGGCGGCGGTCATTGGTTGGCGAAGTGCTTGGTTTTTTCCCAATGGTGGGGCTTGCTGATGATTTGCCAGAAGCCCTTCCAGGCGCCGACGCTCATCAGCATCCAGTAGAAGGGCATCAGCAGCGCGTAATGGGCCAGGTACCCGACCCCGCGCCGGACACAGGCGATGCCGCTGGTGTAGGCGAACACGAAATTGCCCACGAACAGGCAGAATGCGCCCATCACGAACACCGGCAGGGGGAAGAACTGGTCCAGTCCCTGCGGGCGCAGGAAAATCCAGGCCAGGGTCATCAGCCAGTACAGCGGGTTGATCAGCTGGCTGAAGAAAGTGCCGCCGATAAAGAGGTGGAACTGCAGGCTGTTCCAGAGGCCAAGCTTGCGGTGCACATTCCAGAAGTCGCGGGTATGCACCAGGTAGGTCTGGATGTAGCCCTTGACCCAGCGGGAGCGCTGGCGGATCCAGAAAGGCAGACTGGGGCAGGCCTGCTCCCAGGTGGTGGACTCGAGGATCCTGGTCCGCCAGCCGGCGATGAACAGGCGCAGCCCCAGGTCGCAGTCCTCGGTGACGTTGTATTCGTCCCAGCCGCCGACCTGGCGCAGGATGTCGAATTTGAAGTGGTTCGAGGTCCCTCCCAGGGGGATGGGCGACTGCAGGCAGTCCAATCCGGGCAGGCAGAGTCCGAACCAGGTCGCGTATTCGGCAGTGAAGCAGCGGGTCAGGATATTCCAGTCGGGGTTGTAGTATCCCAGCTTGGCCTGGATGCAGGCGACCTCGGGGGGGGACTGCGCGAAGGCCCAGGCGGCCTTCTTGAGCTGGTCCGGCTCGGGTTTGTCCTCGGCATCATAGATCACCAGATAATCCGCCTCGCCTTCCTCGATGCCGATATTGCAGGCCTTGGGCTTAGTGCGCGGCTGGGAGGGGGGGATCAGGGTGATCTTGAAATGTCCGGGCAGGCGCAGACTCTCGGCCACGCTGCGGGTCTCCTCGTCGTCGGCCTCGATCAGGAGGCGGATTTCGAGGCGGTCGGTGGGGTAGTCAAGCTTCTGCAGTCCGGCAATGAGCTCCGGCAGGATCTCGCCCTCGTGGTACATGGGCAGGATGACCATATAGCGTGGCCACTCGCGCCCGTTCGGCGGGGTGCTGAACTTTTCCGGCGGGATGATGATTTCCCGGGGGCGGCGCAAGGCCAGTTCGATGATAAACATCCGGTGCAGGGTCGCGGTGAGGTAGAAGATGGTCAGCAGGATGTTGAGTACCAGCAACACGCTGCGCCAGTCCCAGAACAGCAGCCCGAGCAGGCTGAGCAGCAAAACCAGCAGGAATTTCTTCTGCCAGGGGCAGAGGACCAGGGTCGCCTGGGGGAAACCGCGGGGGGAGAGGATGTCGCCGGTGATGTTGCCGCTTAATTTCATGAGAATAAAAAACCCGCGCCTGTCGCCGCGGTGGTAGTCTGGTAGAGTAAAAATCACACTGTTTTGACTCTAACGCACCAGAAGGACGTTTTATTGGATAAATGACAGCCGAACTGCAGCGGCAGAAAGGGCAACCGGCAGGCCACCGCGGCGCCCCCGGCGGCGGCCTGCCGGCGGTACAAAAAAAATATACCCGCGGCTGCAACCGCGGTGCGCGGCAGTGGTCTAAAAAATATAACTTAATATACTATAAAGCAAACAATTGTGAATTCTTGTTCTTCTTTGTTCTTTTTTGTTCCTGTTGTTTTTTCACTGTGAGCATAGCCACACATACAGGGAGGTAGTTATGGCGGAACGGATGATTGCGGATTTGCCGTCCCAGGAGCGTCCGCGGGAGCGGGTATTGAGTTTTGGTGCAGATGCGTTAAGCACGCGGGAACTGCTGGCCATTTTGATTCGCAGCGGCACCCGGGGGCATTCTGCTCTTGATCTGGCCACGGACCTGCTGCAGCATTTTGCCGGCAGCCTGCAGCGCTTGTCAGCGGCGACGGTCAGTGAGATCAGCCGGATACCCGGTCTGGGCACGGCCAAAGCGGTGGAGCTGCTGGCGACCTTCGCTTTGGCCCGCCGGCTGCGTCTGGAGGAGCACGGGGCGCAATGCAAGCTTACTGCTCCGCAGGAGGTGGCCCGCTATGTGCGCGAGAAGCTGCGCCAGGACACTCAGGAGGAATTCCATGTGCTGCTGCTGGATTCGCGCATGCAGCTGCTCTCGGATATCCTGGTTTCTCTGGGGCTGGTTGACCGCAGCCTGGTGCACGCCCGGGAGGTCTTTCGCTTTGCCATTCGCGAGGCCTGCCAGGCGGTGATTCTCTGCCACAACCATCCCAGCGGCGAGACCAGACCATCAAACGAGGATGTCAATATCACCCACTCGCTGCAGAAGGCCGGCGAAATCATCGGCATTCAGGTCCTGGACCACGTGATCTTCGGCAGCGGCAAATGCAACCAGGAGGTCTTCAGCTTCCGTCAGGCCAGTCTCCTCCTCCCAACCGGGGGCGAATGATCACCCGCGCCTCCAGCGCGAACCCCGCCGGGGTGGTGACCTCCCCTCCTTCCTCCCGGGGGCGGCTCAGCCGCCCCCGGGAGGAAGGAGGGGATGATTGGGTGTGCCGTTTTTGGTCCCAGGGTTGGTTGCTTTGCAACCAACCCTGGGCTTTGAAGATGGCAACCCCGTTGGGGTTGTTAGCCCGACCAGGATGAATCGGCTAAGGAGCGGGGAGTGTGGACGGCTGGGCCCCTGTCCCGGGGTGGGCCTGACGGTGTTCAGGTTGCAGTCCGTCCTAGCCGCGCTGATGGTACAATGCGGACTGGGCTTTCACCTGATCGCAGATGTCAAGGACAGCCAGCGCCTCCTGCAGTTTGATCGGGAAAGGTTTGCCCTCGAGAAGCGAATCGGCGATGTAGCCGTAGCTGGAATTCATGTTTACTTTCAGCTTCGGTTCGGTCATGATCGTCATTCGCCGCCAGGGCAGGACGGCGTTGTCGGCAAATTGAAAACCATTGGGTTGACCGTTATTGACCGGGGTTTTCACCAGTTTGTATTCCGGATCAATATAGCGGAGCTTGAGGTCCTGCTCATCGGAACTGACCAATGCACCACGGTCCCCGAATACCTCATAGACATTATCAGGAAGGGCATTGCCGCCAAAGATCTCGATATCCACAATACAGCCGTTCTTGCCTTGCAAGACAATCTTGACACAGTCTTCCGCATCTCCCAGCGCCGCCACCAGCGAGAGATTGCTCCAGACCAATTTGGCCTCGTAGTTCAGGAACTGGAGAGCATGATCGATAAGATGTGGTCCCCAGTTGTTCAACTGCCCGCCGCCGTTGCAGAGAAGAGTCTGCCAGTCATCACGGCGGGAAAAATTATTCCGGCACAGCTTGATGGTGTGGACGGTGCCCAGGATCCCTGATTCGATGATCTCTTTGACATGCTGGAAACAGGGCTCAAAACGGCGGTTCTGGCGGCAGAAGAGTTTCCCGGGATATTTCCGGTCCAGGGCGAGCAAAATTTCCGCTTCGGCGCGGGAAGTGGCCAGCGGCTTTTCGATGTAGGCCGCAAAGCCGGCCTCCATAGCCATTTGAGTATGACGCACATGGTCCGGAGAGCGGGTGCAGACTGCAACCAGGTCCATGTCCTTGTCCGCCAGGAATTTCTCCGGCTCGGTATACACCCTGACCCGGTTTTCTTTTTCGTAAGCCTCGGCCCGTTTTCCATCAATGTCGCAGGCGGCAACCACTTCCACTCTCTCCGAATGAACTTTGATTTCCGCGGTATGCATGCCTTTTCCGGCTCGGCCCAGGCCCCAAATTCCTACTCTGACTTTGTTGCTCATGCTGTTCTTCAATTGCTCCTTGTAACTGGTCTGAAAAATCACGGTAAAAAGTCGATGTGCGACATCATGAAAAAGGTGCCCATAGCCATGACCAAGTCGCGCTGCATCCCTATTTCGACAAAATCGCCAGACGCTCCCACATAAGGTCATTCCGAAGCGAGGAAAAATTAACCTCAATTTGGCATTTTGCAACTCAAGGGTGCACTTTTCCTGCGCCGAGGGGTATCGCTGCGCAACAGTGCGGGGAAATCCCGGTCAACCCAGGTGCCGCTCCTCCGGCGAGGCGGGTCACTGGGGTTTTTCCGGCAAAAGCGAGTGCCGCGGCCGGAAAATCCGGAAGGAGGAATTATATTGTCCGGCGGTGACCAACGCAGCGACAGAGATTTCCGGAGACAGAGATGGACAAATTATTGATCGGGGTGGATTTCGGCACTGACAGCGTGCGGGCGCTGCTGGTCAGCGCTGACGGTCGGCAGCTGTCAGAGAGCGTGAGTCCGTACCGGCGTTGGCAGGAGGGGCGCTACTGCTGCCCGGGGGATAATCAGTTCCGGCAACACCCGCTGGATTACCTGGAGAGCCTGGAGGAGGCGTTGCAGACGCTGTTGCGCGGGCAGGATACCGCCGCGGTGGCGGGGCTGGCTCTCGATGCCACCGGCTCCACGCCTTGCCCGGTGGATGAACACGCGCAGCCGCTGGCCCTGCGCCCCGAATTTGCCGACAACCCGGAGGCGATGTTCATGCTCTGGAAAGATCATACCGCCCTGGCCGAGGCCGAGCGCATCAACGAGGTCGCGGCAAACAGCCCGGTCGATTATCGGCAATACTGCGGCGGGAGCTATTCCAGCGAATGGCTCTGGAGCAAAATGCTGTATGTGCTGCGCCGGGACCCGGCGGTCCGGCAGGCTGCCTGCGGCTGGCTCGAACATTGTGACTGGATGAGCGCAGAACTCTGCGGCCTGAGTAATCTGCAACGGCTGCCCCGCAGCCGCTGCGCCGCCGGCCATAAGGCCTTATGGCATGCCGCCTGGGACGGACTGCCGCCCCAGAAATTCCTGACCGCAGTAGACCCGCTGCTCGCAGGCTGGCGGGAGCGCCTGGCAGGGCCTTGCCTCACCGCCGACCGGCCGGTCGGGGTGCTCTCGGAGAAATGGTCCCGCAAGCTGGGATTGCCGCCCGGGGTGGTGGTCGGCGGCAGCGGCATCGATGCGCATTTCGGCGCCGTCGGGGCGCAGATACAGCCCTTCAAGCTGGTCAAGGTGCTGGGCACCTCGACTTGCGATATCATGGCCGTGCCGGGGCTCTCCCGCTGCGTGCCCGGAATCTGCGGGCAGGTCGACGGATCGGTCCTGCCGGGGATGGTCGGACTGGAGGCCGGGCAGGCGGCTTTCGGAGACGTGTACGCCTGGTTCAGGAACATACTCGGGCGGGCCGGTGCGGTCTCGCTGGCCGAGCTGGAGGCCGAGGCTGCGGCGGTCGCACCCGGCAGCAACGGCCTGCTGGCGCTGGATTGGTTCAATGGCCGGCGTTCTCCCGATGCCAATCCACAACTCAGCGGGGCGATTCTCGGCTTGCGCCTGGGCAGCACCCCCGGGATGATCTACCGCGCTTTGCTGGAGGGGACGGTGTTCGGCGCGCAGGCGATCCTGGAACGTCTGACGGAAGAGGGATTGCCGGCGCAGGAGATTATCGCCACCGGCGGCATCAGCCGGAAATCGGCGCTGGTGATGCAGCTCTGCGCGGATGTCTTCAATCTGCCTATCAGGGTTGCGGCCAGCGAACAGACTTGCGCTCTGGGCGCGGCGATGTTCGCCGCAGTGGCCGCAGGGGTGCATCCCGATATCATGGCCGCGATGGCCGCGATGGGCGCCGGATACGACCGGGAGTACCGCCCGCAACCTGCGCTGGTGCCGGTGTACCGGCGCTTGTACCAGCAGTACCGCAAATACGGCCGGTTGCTGGAAACGGCGTTGTGATGGCCCCGGCAGGGTCACCTGAGGCAATACAAGCAGAGGAAAGTAAGATGTCCACGAGCGGAGATTTATGCACACCGGGTATGGTTACCCGGAAAGTCCATACCTTGGTGATTGGCAGCGGCGCAGCCGGGTTGGCGGCGGCGGTACGGCTGCAGGCGTTGGGAATCAGCGACCTGGCGGTGTACAGCGAGGGCCTGCGGATGGGCACCAGCATCAACACCGGCAGCGATAAACAGACCTATTACAAACTGGGAATGTACGGCGCCGAAGCCGATTCGCCCCTGGCCATGGCCAGAGACCTCGCCGCCGGCGGCGCAATGCATGGCGATATCGCGCTGGTCGAGGCGGCGCTGTCACAGCAGACTTTCGCCGGCCTGGTCAACCTGGGAGTGCCGTTCCCGCATGACGCATTCGGACAATATATCGGCTACAAGACCGATCACGACCCGAAACGCCGGGCCACCAGCTGCGGGCCATATACCTCGCGGGAGATGTGCCTGGCACTGACGGCTGAACTGCAGCGTCGTAAGATCGAGGTCCAGGAGCGGCAGCTGGCGGTCAAAATTCTGACTGATGCGGCCAAAGAGCGTTGCTTGGGCGCGGTCTTCCTGTCCCTGCAGGATGGCGAACCGCAGTTCAGCGCGGTGCAGGCCGAGAATGTGGTCTTCGCGGTCGGCGGCCCGGGCGGGCTGTACGCTACCAGTGTCTACCCGGCGGTGCATTGCGGCGGCATCGGACTGGGACTGGAGGCCGGTGCGCTGGCCTGCAATCTGGCCGAATCGCAGTTCGGGCTGGCCTCGGTGAAATTCCGCTGGAATGTCTCCGGCAGCTACATGCAGGTCCTGCCCCGCTTTATTTCCCGCAATGCGCAGGGCGAGGAGCGGGAATTCCTGCGCGAGTACTTTGACAGCCCGGCGGCGATGTACGACGCTATTTTCCTGAAAGGATACCAATGGCCTTTCGCGGCCGGAAATGTGCCCGGGTCATCGCTGGTGGATATCTTCGTCTATATCGAAACCGTCGAACGCGGCAACCGGGTCTTCCTGGATTACCGACAGGACCCGCCGGACTTGCAGTTCGCAAAACTCGCCGCGGAGACGCGCGGGTACCTGGAGAAGAGCCGGGCCTGGGGCGACAGCCCGCTGCAGCGCCTGCAGGCGCTTAATGCCCCGGCAATCGAGCTGTACCGCACCCACGGGATTGATCTCAGCCAGGAGAGCCTGGAAATCGCGGTCTGCGCCCAGCACAATAACGGCGGCCTGGCGGGAAATATCTGGTGGGAGTCGCGCAGCCTGCGGCATTTCTTTCCGGTCGGTGAGGTCAACGGCAGCCACGGCGTGACCCGCCCCGGCGGCTCGGCCCTGAATTCCGGGCAGGTCGGCGCATACCGCGCCGCCGAGTTCATCGCCCGCAAATACCAGGGCAGCAGCGATACCGACGCGGAATTCCGACAAGCGCGGGAACGCTGCTGGCAGGATTGGCAGGGACGACTGGCCGCTGCCGCCCCGGGGGAAAAAGCCTGGCGGGGGGAACGGCAGGAGCTGCAGCAGCGCATGAGCCGGGCGGGGGCGTTTGTGCGGGTCCGGGAGCAGGTGCACGTAGCCCTGGAGGAGACGGTGCGGCAGTACGAGCGGTCCTTGCGTGCCCCCCTGGGTGGGCTGAGCGGACGCGAGGTGGCGGAGACGCTGCGCAATCAGCAGCTCTGCCTGGCTGCGGTATTCTATCTGGAGTGCATTTTGGTGCAGACCGAGCAGGTCGGTTCGCGGGGCGGAGCGCTGGTGCTTTCCCGCGGGGGCGAGCGCCTGCATCCTGCCTTGGCGGCGAAGTGGTGCATTATGCCGGAGGACCCGTCTTGCCGGAAGAGGGTGATGCTGTGTGCTGCTGATGCTGCCGGGCAGCCGCGGGTCTCCTGGGAGGACTGCCGTCCTTTGCCGCAGACCGACGGGTGGTTCGAGACCGTCTGGAGCGAATTCCGGCAGGGAGAGGTCTTTGGCCAGTCTTAGTCTGCAGTCACAATATTCCGCAGGATAAGCAGCCAGAACATAATCAGGTTATAGCTGGCGTGCAACAACATTGCCTGGCGCAGTGAGCCGATGCGGCAGGCGAGCTGCAGCATCAGTCCCACGAAGATGAAGGCCGGCATGGCCTGGGGCAGGGCGTGCAGCAGTGAGAATACGCAGGCGGTCAGCAGAGCCGCGGCTGGTATCCTGGTCAGCCGCAGGCTCCTGAACATCAGATGCCGGAACAGTATTTCCTCCGCCACCGGCGCAATGACCGCTGAGCAGACAAAGGCCAGCGGCCAGAAGGGCCAGCGGGCATTTTTGCTCAGGGTCTCAATGCTTTGTTCCGGGAAGTACTCCCAGCCGGCATACTGCAGCAATGCCGCAGTCAGCAGACTGATGCCGATGCTCCCTGGGATAAGTATGGCGGTCAGGCGCAGGTTCCGGCGCCAGAACTGCTCGCGTTCGGCTGGCGGCAGTGGTGACCAGCACAGCACCCCGCGCCAGCCGAATTCCCGGAGCGGCTGACGCAGGCAGAGCCAGGCCCCGCCCAGTCCGCCTAGGGTGAATGGCAATTGCCCCAGGAGCAGTTGCAGCCAGGCTGGCAGCGCGCTGCTGTCTACCAGGCGGAGCAACGTGGAAAGGATTATTATCCCGAATAGGGCCGCGAGCAGTGCTGCCGGGAAGGACGGTTCGCAGGGGCAATCCGGCCCTTCCGGAAAGCGCGACAGCAGCTGCTGGATTTTTTCACGTAGTCGTGCAAGCATGGGTTCAAGTCAGGAAATGTTCGCGGTAGTACTGCAGTTCGGCGATGGATTCCCGGATATCATCAAGGGCGAGATGCTTCTCCTGCTTGCTGAAGCCGGGCATGATCTGCGGCTTCCACAGCTGAGCCAGAATTTTGATGCTGCTGACATCGAGATTGCGGTAGTGGAAGAACTTTTCCAGGGCGGGCATGTATTGATACAGAAAGCGCCGGTCCTGGCAGATGCTGTTGCCGCAGATCGGACTGGTGTTCGCGGGTACGAACTGCTGCAGGAAGGACAGAGTCTGCTGCTCGGCCTCCGCTTCGCGGATACTGCTGGCGCGGACCCGCTCCAGCAGCCCCGAGTCGCGGTGGTGGGTCTGATTCCAGTCGTCCATCCGGGCGAGTACTGCCTCCGGCTGCCGCAGGGCCAGCACCGGACCCTCCGCGAGAATCTGCAAATCACGATCCGTGACAATGCAGGCAATTTCTAATATGCGGTCGGATTCCGGACGCAGGCCGGTCATCTCCAGATCAATCCAAATCAGGTTGCTGTCG
>JAAYYJ010000100.1 GCA_012515455.1 Oligosphaeraceae bacterium | reverse complement strand
CTGCCGCTGGAATTCTATCAGCGCCTGACGCAGCCCAAAGCAGCGGTTGCCCCCGTGTCCCCCGACTACCAGCTCACTGGCGTGGTCTACAGCTGCGATTTGGGCAATCCCCAGGCCGAGGATATCATCTTCCAAGGTGAATTCAGCGCTGCCTGCAACCGCCCCGGTCCCATTGCTCTGCCGCCCCTGCCCTTCTCCGGCGTGGTCCTCGAGGAGGCCAGCATCAACAACCAGAGTCGCGGCTTCTGGCAGGAAGACCGCCCCGAGGGCCGCAACCTGCATTTCGCCCTGGCAGAGCCCGGCTTGTACCATCTGCGCCTGCGCCTCAGCTGCCGGGTGCACCGGCAGGGCGGCTGGCGCAGCGCAACTGTGCAGCTCCCCCGCACTGCCCAAGGCATGCTGCAGTTGCTGAATCTCCCTGAGGGCAGCGAAGTGTCGCTGAACTACGGGCAGGGGGTCTGGAATACCAGAGTCACGGCCGGGACAACCTTGCGCTTCGCACTGCCGGAGCAGCCCGTGAGCATCCGCTGGCGCAGTGCGACTGGACGAGCCGAAATCGACCCCACTCTGACCGTATCCTCCCTGATGGGATTGTCACTGACCCCGGCCCGGCAACTCCTGCTCTGGCAGCCGACCTTTTCTTTTCAGGACCAGGGCAGGACGGTCTTCGAGCTGGAAATCCCGGCTGACTGGCGCGTGGAACAAATCAGCGGTAACAACGTGCGTGGCTGGGAAGCCCTCCCACCCGCCCCTCCCGCCGACAATCCCAAGACTTTGATCCCCCCCGGCTCCGCCTCCCTGACCGGCCTGCGCCGCAAAATCAGCGTCCATCTGCTGAAGCCAGCCAGTGAACAGGAGGTATTGCAGCTGCGCCTGCTTGCCCCCGGCCTGGAATATTACCCCCAGTCCCGAACCGTCTTCTTCCCGGCCGTGACCGTGCCCGACGCCGCGCGCCATCAAATCACCGCAGTGCTTGACACCCCCCTGACCTTCAGTCTGCAGAGCGAAAGCAGCGCGCCGCTGCGGCGCATCGACAGCGACAGTGCCAGCGAGCAGTTCTTCCGGGCCTTCCCCGACCAGCAGGGGCGCTTCCAGCCCGCCGAAGCCTGGGAATGCAGCGGTGAACCGCTGCCCTTGCAATTTGCCCTCCAGCCCGCCCGCCGCACTGCCGAGGCCCGGCTGGAGCTGATCCAGGAACTCACCCGGGACGGCCTGGTGGCCGAGGGCAAATTCCAGGTCCGGACTGCACTCCCCGGCACGGTTCAGGAGTCCTTTGCCCTGCCGGCGAACTTCGAGCTGCAGAGCGTTCTGGCTCCTGCCCTGCTGCACTGGTTCGTCGAATCCGCCCCGGGACAGAATCGGGCGACGCTGCTCTTCGCCGACAGCCGCGCCAAAGAACGCCGGGTGCTGTTCCGGGGCCGCAGCCTGCGGGACTGCCGCCCCGGGCAGACCCTGCCCCTGCTGGCATTCACCTGGGACGGGGCTGCCCTGCAGCGTACCGAGCTGGTGGTGCAGACGCGACTGCCCTGGCAGATGCAGGAGAAAAATTTGCAGTCACTGCAGCCCCTGCTGCTGGAACAGTGCCGGGAATGGCTGCACCGGCCAGCCCCCGCCAGCCTGGCTTTTCACAGCGACAGCCTGAACTATGGCGGTGAGCTGGCCATCACCGCCAAGGAGAACAAAATCAGCGGTCAGTGCCTGCATGGCATCCACCTGACCGAAGCTGCCCTGGAGGAAACCATCCTGTTCCTGCTCCATCTGGAAGGCGAGGTGGAGGAGTTTTCCTTCAGCCTGCCCGAAGCCTGGCAGGATGTCAATATCCAGCACCCCGCCATCCGCAGCACCAGCATCGAGACCACGCCGGACGACCCCGCCACGCGGCGGGTCAGGCTGCGCTTCCTGCAAGCCCAACAGGGCGAATTCCTGCTCCGACTGTCCCTGGAGCGGAGAATTCCGCCCGAGATCGAGGTCCGGCCCCTGCCTTGCCCATACTCTCTGCAGTACTTCCTGGTGCTGGAAAATTCCGGCCGGGACGAAATTGTGCCGGTATCCCGGCAGGGCTATGAGCAGGTTCTCCGGCCAGTGCTGCCGCGCCGGCGCGAATTGTTCCAGGGCGGGAATTTTCAGGTCTGGCAGACCAGCAATCAGTCTGCCAGCATGGTATTGCGCTGTCAGGAGCGCCCGGCAGTCGAGACAGCCGGGGCCAGCATCGGCCTGGCCAGCACCATCCTGGTTCTGGATGCCAGCGGGAACTGCTTAGGCGAACAGACCTACCACATCAGCAACAGCACCGAGCAGTTCCTGTCCCTGCGCCTGCCGCCGCACAGCCGCCTGTGGACGGTCGAGGTCGCAGGGGAGCCGGTCAAGCCGGTCATCCCGGACGGCGGTGGTGCCGGGCGGGTGTGTATCCCGTTGGTGAAAACGGCGGAGGGGGACCTGGATTATCAGGTTTCGCTCAAGTACTCCTCGTTCATCGACCAGCCAGGAGGAGCCCGCAAGCAGGAATTCCCCTTCATTACCAGTGAAAACATCAGTGTGGAGCGCTGTCTGGTGGAATTGCGTCTGCCCCGGGACCTGCACTGGTTCGCCTTCGGCGGCAATCTGGGACAGGTGGTCGATCAGGACCAGTATTATTCCGGTCAGCTGGAGTACCAGCAGCAGCAGGCCCAGCGCCTGCAGCTGGCCATGCAAAGCGGGAATGTCTTCTCCCAGTCGCGGGCGGTGCAAAACTACGCCAAATTCAACCGGCAGATTCAGAGCGATGTCTCCCG
>JAAYYJ010000002.1 GCA_012515455.1 Oligosphaeraceae bacterium | reverse complement strand
GCAGGCGCCACCAGTGCCGGGCGGTGCGGCTGCAGCAGGCGGTTGAGGCTGTGTTCCGGCCGGGGCGGTTATTTTGCGGCCAGGGCCTGGCGGTATTCCACCGGGAAGATGCGCACAAATTTGGGCCGGTGGCAGTCCCAGTCATGCAGAATCCGCAACGCTTTCTCGCTGCTGGTCTCATGCAGATGCTCCTCAATCAGACTGCGTAACTCAGCCTCGGATTGGCTGCCCGGTTCGACGCTTTCCAAGTCTATGCCCTCGATATTGCAGCTCAGGTCGAAATCGCCCGCTTCATCGTAGACGTAAGCCAGTCCGCCGGTCATCCCGGCCGCAAAATTGACCCCGACTTTGCCCAGCACTACCACTCTGCCGCCGGTCATGTATTCGCAACCGTGGTCCCCGACCCCTTCTGCGACCAACGTCATGCCGCTGTTGCGGATGCCGAAACGCTCCCCGACCAGGCCATTGCTGAAAATCTTGCCGGCAGTGCCGCCATAGCCGATCACATTGCCGGCAATCACATTCTCCTCGGCCCGGAATCTCGCTTCCTTGGGAATGCACAGGACAATTTTGCCCCCGGACAAGCCTTTGCCGACAAAATCATTGGCCGCCCCGGATAGTCGTAGCGTGATGCCCGGCGCCAGAAATGCTCCGAAGCTCTGCCCGGCGATTCCCTCGCAGTTGATGCTGATGCAGTCTTCGGGCAGCCCCTTTTCGCCATAGCGGTCAACAATCTCTCCCGAGAGTTCGGTCGCGATGGCCCGGTCCCGGTTCGTGATGCTGACCCAGAGAGTCTCCCGGCGGCCATCCAGACGCAACTTTGGCAATAACTCCCGCCGGTCAAAATTGTGCAGTGGTTCTTTTGGGATGCTGCTGTCGCTGCGGCGCGGCCCGGCCGGGGCCGGGGCAAAAATCCGGCTGCAGTCCAGGTTTTTGGCTTTATAGAAATCGATGGCGCGGTTCATTTGCAGCAGGTCGGTCCGGCCGCAGGCTTCGGCGAGGCTGTGCAGGCCCAAGACAGCCAGATGTTCGCGTGTTTCCTGCGCCACGAAGCGCAGGAATTGTTCGATGTACTCCGGTTTGCCGGTGAAACGCTGCCGCAGGGCCGGGTCCTGGGTGGCCACCCCGACCGGGCAGGTGTTGCTGTGGCACTGCCGCATCATGACGCAGCCCAAACAGACCAGCAGCGCAGTGCCGAAACCGAATTCTTCGGCCCCGAGCAAGGCCCCGATAATTACATCGCGACCAGTCTTGAGCTGACCATCCACCTGGAGCCGAATGCGATTGCGCAGGCGGTTCAGCACCAGGGTCTGCTGGGTTTCCGCCAAACCGAGCTCCCAAGGCAGACCGGCGTGCTTGATGCTGGTCAAGGGAGAGGCACCCGTGCCGCCATCATGACCGGAGATCAGTACTACATCCGCGTGCGCCTTGGCAACTCCGGCCGCAACCGTACCCACCCCGAGCTCCGAGACCAGCTTGACCGAAATGCGGGCTTTCGGATTGGCGCAGCGGAGGTCGAAAATTAACTGGGCCAGGTCTTCGATGGAGTAGATGTCATGATGCGGGGGCGGAGAAATCAGGGTCACCTTGGGCCGTGAATGGCGCAGCTGCGCAATGAAAGTATCAATTTTGTGCCCGGGTAGCTGCCCGCCTTCGCCAGGTTTTGCCCCCTGGGCAATTTTTATCTGGATATCCTGGCTATGGCGCAGGTAGTTGATACTCACGCCGAAACGACCGCTGGAGACCTGCTTGATGGCGCTGTTGAATTCGGAATCGAAGCGGTCGCTGTTTTCACCGCCTTCACCGCAGTTGCTCATCGCGCCGCAGCGGTTCAGGGCACAGGCGATGGCCTGGTGCGCTTCAGGACTCAACGAGCCCAGACTCATGGCCCCGGCCATAAAACAGCGCATGATATTTTCGGCACTCTCGACTGCCTCCAGGGGAATGGCGGTCGTGGGCGCGAATGCGAACAGACCGCGCAGGGTACAGAGATTCTCGGCCTGGTTGTCGATCCGCGAACTGTATTCCTTGAAGGCAGCATAATCAGCGCTGCGCACCGCGGTGCGCAGCTTGGCCAGGGTTGACGGAGTCCAGAGATGCGCTTCGCCGTCCCGGGTGTACTGATACTGCCCTCCTGCAGGCAGAGTGGAGCTGCTTTGGGCCCGGGCCGAACGGGCATGGGCCTCCTGGGCAATTTCAGCCAGGCCGATGCCGCCAATCCGGCTGGCCGTGCCGGGCAGGAATTCCGCGATGAACTCCCGGTGCAGACCGACGGCCTCGAAGGACTGCGCCGAGCGATAACTGCGCAAGGTGGAGATCCCCAGCTTGGACATGATTTTCAGCAGCCCTTTGTCTATCGCATGGATATAGTTGCTGGCGGCAGCCAGCGGCGGGCAGTTGAGCTTGCCGGACCGCGCGAGCGCAGTAACACTCTCCAGGGCCAGATAGGGATTGATGGCAGTGGCACCATATCCTAACAGCAGGGCGAAATGCATTACTTCACGGACTTCACCGGATTGGATAATCACCCCGACCTCCGGGCGCAGGCCGCTCTCCAGCAAAGACCGGTTGACCGCCGAGAGCGACAGCAACGACGGGATTGCAGTTTCGTGGCCGGCCAGATTGCGGTCCGACAGCACAATAATCCGGTGCCCGGAGCGCACTGCGGCGACTGCCTGCGCCGCCAAGTCCTGCAGCACTTGGCGCAGCATCGCGTCGTCGGCACCCTGGGGGAAGCCGCATTTGAGTACCGCCGAGGCATAGCCATCCATGCCGGCCTGCTCCAGGCGGTTAAGTTCGGCATCCGTCAACACTGGCCGGCGCAGCTTGATCAGCCGGGCGTGTTCAGGAGTCTCGGCGAAGATATTCGCCTGGTTACCAATGTAAGTCATCAGGCTCATCACCAGTTCTTCGCGGATCGGGTCAATGGGCGGATTGGTGACTTGGGCAAACAGTTGCTTGAAATAGTTGAACAGCAGCTGCGGCTGGCGTGACAACACCGCCAGGGCGGCATCATTGCCCATGGAGCCAGTAGGTTCCTGCCCGCTCTCTGCCATCGGCTGCAAAATCCGTTCCAGGTCCTCACGAGTATAGCCAAAGAACAGCTGCCGCCGTTGCAGGTCCGCACTGGGCTCGGAAGCAGTGATCTCAGTAAACAACCCGTTTACTGACACGCGGTTCTCTTCCACCCAGCGACGGTAGGGCTGGCTGCGTGCCAGACGGTTCTTCAGTTCAGTGTCAGGAATTACCCGATGCTGCTCCAAATCCAGGTAAATCATTTCTCCCGGCTTCAGACGGCCATTCTGAAGCACATCTCCCGGTGCCAGGTCCAACACCCCGGCCTCACTGGCGAGCACGAAGAGGCCGTCTTTGCAGAGGGTGTATCGGGCCGGGCGCAGGCCATTGCGGTCGAGAATCGCCCCGGCATTCACACCATCGCTGAAAGCCACTGCCGCGGGGCCGTCCCAGGGTTCCATTAAAGCAGAGTGATATTCGAAGAAGCCGCGCACGTCCCGTCCCATATAATATTTGTCGCCCCAGGCCTGGGGCAGCAGCATCAGCATGGCGTGTTCGAGCGGTCGGCCGGCTGCGACCAGCAGTTCGAACATATTGTCGAGGCAGGCAGAGTCACTCTGCCCCGCAACCGTGAGGGGCAGCAGTTTGGCCAGGTCTTCACCCAACAACGGGCTGCGCAGCTTCTGCTCGCGCGCCTTCAGAGCATTGAGATTGCCGCGCAGGGTATTGATTTCGCCATTGTGGGCCAGATAACGGAATGGGTGGGCCAGGTTCCAGGTCGGAAAGGTATTGGTGCTGTAACGCTGGTGGACCAGCGCCAGCGGCGAGGTGAAGCGCGCATCCTCCAGGTCGGGATAGAATTTGGCCAGCTGAGTGGCAAGCAGCAACCCCTTGTACACGATGCTGCGGCTGGACATGCTGCAGATGTACAGGTCCAGACCAGCCTTTTCAATCAGACGGCGCATCACAAACAGCTTGCGCTCAAACGCAGACTGCTCCGACCAGCCGCTCCCGTCAATGAAGATTTGCCGGACTGTAGGAGCGGATTTCCGGGCTATCTGACCGATGAACTCCGGGCGCACGGGCACTTCGCGCCAGCCGATGATTGCCGCGCCTTCAGAGCGGATGATGCTCTCAATGGCTGCTTCACAGCCCAGACCGCCAAACAGCATCGCTACCCCATAACAACCCTTCGCCGGCAGCGTGAAGTCAAGCACAGAGCGCAGAAATGCATCGGGAATCGCCAGCAGCAGCCCCGCCCCGTCACCCGTATCCGGATCGCTGCCGGCCGCACCGCGGTGCATCAGACGGCAAAGAATGCGGATACCCTGTTCGATGATGCGGTGACTCGAACAGGCGTTGATGTCGGCTACCAAGCCTACGCCACAGGCATCATGCTCTTGCTCCGGAGCGTATAAACCACAGGAATCGGGTACATAAATCTGCTGGCCCATAAGAGAATCCTCCTGTTATCAAACGGATCATGGTTGCGTCATAATCTTACAGCAATATATATGCCAAGATAATCCAGGATAAATCAGGCTTGGTTTTATCAAAAATGTAAAAAACGCTTAAAATTTCTGCCGGCAGCATATATTTGCTGTAAATTTTTGTGGTCTCTGCGTGGTTGCCGGTTCCGGGTCAATGGTTCTGGCATTGCAGCAGGGGCGGCCTTCTTCAACGGGCTATGCACGGGCATAACGTGTCATATTACCGGGCAGCCGGCAGCATATCAGACAATACAGTACCGGGCTGGCAGAGCGGGTGCAGGACAGCGCAGAATAATTCGAGCGCTATTATCGTTGACCGTCAGGCCCGGGTCAGACTTTTTTCTCTTTCCAGCGTCCCAGGTTAAACCAGGCGGTGACCAGTATGGCATGGGTGACCTGAGTGGTCGCCATGGCGCTCCAGATGCCCATGGTGCCGAAACGCATGGACAGGACATAGGCCAGGGGGACCTGCACTCCCCAGAGGGTGAAGGCATTGATCAGGAATGGCGCCAGGCTGGCACCCGCGCCGGACAGGGCACGGCTCAGGACGATGCTGATCGCGCTGAAGACGTAGAACGGTGCCTCGATCTGAAAATATTGCGTCCCGATGCGGATGGCCTCCGGCTCCTGCAGGAAGATTTTCAGGAAGAACGGCGCCGCGAAGAACAGCGCCAAGCTGGCGGCCAGCATGATTACCAGTTCAATGCCGACCGCCGCCCAGGCGGCCCGCACGGCCCGGCCCGGCCGCCCCGCCCCGAGGTTCTGCCCGACCATGGTCGCGGAGGCGTTCCCGAAGGAGAAGGCCGGCATCAGAATCATCATATTGATGCGGGTGCTGACGCTGTATCCGGCCAGGGCGGAGGTGCCGAAAGGCGAAACAAAGCGGAACATCGTGGCATTCATCAGGCTGCGCAACAACATCTGCCCGGCACCCGGAAGGCCAATTTTGGCAATCCGCCAGCAGAGATTGCCATTGGGCAGCCAGTCGTGCCGCGACAGGCGCAGGCGCCCCCGCCCCCGGCTGAGCAGGCCCAGTGAGAGCAGTGCAGCCAGGCTCTGGGCGATCACCGTGGCCCAGGCCGCCCCGCTCACTCCCAGGCGGGGGAAAATCCCGGGGCCGTAAATCAGCAGCGGGTCCAGCACGATATTGATGATATTGGAGAAGGCCATGATCTTCATGGGCGTCCAGGCATCACCGGCGCCCTGCATCGCGGCATTGCCGAGAAACAGTATGAACATGGTGAAACTGAAGCACAGCGAGATTTGCAGATAACTCAAGCCCGCGGCGACGACTTCCGGCGGGGTCTTCATCAACGCGAATAATTCCGGGCTGAAGAACAGCCCGGTCAGGGCAATCACGCTTCCGAACAGCATTGCCAGGGTCAGGCTCTGCCCTGCAGTCTGGCTGGCCTGCTCTGGGTCACCCTGCCCGATGAAGCGGGAGACCATGGCGATGATTCCCACTGAAGCGCCCATCAGCACCGGCGTCATGATGAACAACACCGTGCCGCTGGCACTTACTGCCGCAACCGCAGAATTGCCCAGCGAACCGACAAAATACAGATCGATGATGCTCTGCAGATTCTGCAGCAGAGCCTGCATCAGCATCGGGGTGGCCAGGCTGAACAGGCCGGTCAGCAGATTGCCGCTGATGATTTTGTTCTCTCGCAAAATTATCCCCAGGGGTTCGCAATAATCTACCGGTTGCACTGGGCAAGGCCCAAAACGCAACCGCGCCCGACCGCGGGGTGAATTTCTCGGGCAGGGACAAAATCGCCTGGTCCAGACCCGCCAGGGTCAATACCTGAAACGGAGGACTGTCTGGATACATTACCGTGGACTGCCGGGCAGGAGAGGAAGATTCTGGCTTTCGCCGCCGACGGCTGTGGTTCGGCTGGCCGGTCCTGGCTTTATATGGTTCAGGAGAGGGTGTTCCGGGCGTTTTCCCGGAGACGGAGAGGTCCATTCTGCCGGGGGGCAGCTGGCTTGCGTAGCGTTATTACTCGGTAATGCTGATGGCCTCCGCCGGGCAGTTCTCGGCCGCTTCCCGGCAGGTGGCCTCGGCTGCCGTCGGTACCGGTGACACTACTGCGGCAGCGAGGTTGTCAGCATTCAGCGCAAAGACTGCCGGACAGATATCCACGCACAGCCCGCAACCAATACACGTTTTGGCATCCACTGCTGCTTTCATGTTCAGTTCCTCCTGGTGATGTCGGGGATATCAAGAATTACCGGAATCAGTCCTTGAGGACATCGGGGTCACTCCGATGCTTCAGCGCTACACTCTCCGCCAGGGCGTCGAGTTTGAGCAGGGCTTCAGCATCCGGGAGGCCTTTCTGCAGAACCGTACCCAGAATCTCAACCTTCAGGTTCGGAATCAGGGCGACAATCTGATCGATTGCCTTGCTGGCCCAGCCGAAAGAGCCGATGACAGCCGCATATTTCAACTTCGGTTTCAGATAATTGGCCAGATAGGCGGCGTAATGCACTGCCGGGTGCGGGCCGAGCTGCACCGTGGGAGTGCCGACAATCAAGGTGGCGGCATCAACCAGAGCCATGGCCAGCTTGCCGATATCCGTCACCGCCAAATCGAAGGGCTGGACCGAGACCCCTCGCGCAACCAGGGCATCAGTCAGGTGCTTGACCATCAGCTCAGTCGAGCCGTGCATGCTGATATACGGCAGGACCACCGTGTTCCGGACTTTGGCCGAGGTCCAGTCCCGGTAGGCCTCCAGGATGAACTCGGGCTGGTCATAAACCGGTCCATGGCTGGGAGCAATCAGGTTGAAATCATACGCCGAGAGCTTCTCCAGATTCTTGACGATGATGCTGCGGAACGGCATCATGATTTCGCCGAAATAGCGCTTGGCTCCCTCATATACCTGGGCCGGGTCGCGCACGAACAGATCGCTGGTGGCCAGGTGCGAACCGAATAAATCACAGGAGAACAGGCATTTGTCTTCGGGGATATAGGTGCACATTGTCTCCGGCCAGTGCACCCAAGGCGTGAAGATGAACTGCAGAGTCTTGCCCCCCAACGGCAGTTGCTCCCCATCTGAGACAATCTGCATGCGCTCGGCAGGAACAGCCAGATGAGTGCTCAGAAGATTGCTGGCCTTGTCGTTGCAGACCAGCTTCGCGGCAGGAAAGCGCTGCAGCACGGCCGGAATCAGTCCGGAGTGATCCTGCTCGGAATGCTGCGAGACCACATAGTCAAGCGCCGGCACACCCTCGAGCTGGCGCAGAAATTCGTCCCGGAATACTGGGTCGCCGCTGTCAATCAGCGCGGTTGCTTTGGTGCCGTGGACCAGATACGCATTATAGCTGGTGCCCTCCGGCAGCGGGATCAAGGCATCAAACAGACGCCGCTCCCAGTGCACATTGCAGATGGCTTCAATACCGGGCTTGATTTCGCGGGGATGCATATTTATCTCCTTGGTTACCGATTCGACAGTGTGGATGGGTCACCAGAGCAGGCGGTGAGCGGTCTGCCCGCACCACCTGGGCTGGCGCAGAAACTGCAATGAACTTAACATACTCAGGAGGAGCGGAAATACAAGAACAGCGGTGAATTTTATCCTGTCCGCAGCTGGCCGCGGAATTGCAAAAACGCTGGCCGCAGTTATAATAAACACTGCGCTATTCTCTCCTGCCGAGTCAAGAGGCGCAACCATTACTCAAGCTCAGGGACAAGGATCATGGCTGAACACGCGGAGAGCCTGCTGCCGGCCGGCAAAAACTGGCAGCTCATTTGGCATGACGAGTTCGACGGCACCCAGCTGGACACTGGCAAATGGGATTTCCGCTTGCATCTGATGCAGCAGCGGCACAACACCTTCACGGATTCTGCCGCCGGCCTGGACGGGCAGGGCAACCTGATCCTCTCGCTGCAGGAAAAGGACGGGCAGTATTATTCCAGCCAGCTGCAGACCGGCAGCAATTATCTCGACCGTCCTGGGGCAAGATACGCCTCGGCGCCGGCCCAGAAAACCAAATTCACCTGGCCGGTGGCCAAACTGGTACCGGCGAAATTTATGCACCGGTACGGCTATTATGAAATCCGCTGCAAATTCCAGCAGCAGCCGGGATGGTGGTCGGCATTCTGGCTGCAGTCACCGGTCATCGGCTCCAGCCTGAAAGCCGAAGAGGCCGGCGTCGAGGTGGATATAATGGAGAATTTTACCCGCGATGGCGAATTCTCCCACAATCTGTACCACGGCGGCTACGGCGAAGACTTCACCGGCCGGCATTCCGGACCACGGAAAATCTCCGGCCCGCTGGACGGCTACCACTGGTTCGGACTCGACTGGACCCCGGAAGAGTATATTTTTTATGCCGATGGCCAGGAGACGTTCCGCTGCGGCGCACCGGTTTCCCAACGCGAACAGTTCATCCTTCTTTCCACCGAATGCATGGGGTACAGAAAGGGCGACCAGCCGGCACCGGAGCTGAAGCGGGCGCAGCTGCCCGACGCCTTCGTGGTCGACTTCGTGCGCGTCTATGACCAGATCAGCTGATGGCCAATACTGCGGCCGGGTACAGCCGCAACGCCTGCTTGCACCCGGAGTCAGGCCGGACGGG
>JAAYYJ010000099.1 GCA_012515455.1 Oligosphaeraceae bacterium | reverse complement strand
TTCAGTCAGCTCCGAGGCCTCCCGCATCGGCTGCGTCAACACCATCGTCCGGGACCGTCAGGGCAAGCGGCACGGATATAATACCGATTACAACGGATTCTTATTTATGGCCCGGGCTGCCGGCATCGATTTCACCGCCGCCAAGGTGCTGATACTGGGTTCCGGCGGGACTTCGCTGACCGCCAGGACCGTGGTCGGTGACCATGGCGCCCGCGAAACGGTCATTGTCTCCCGGGAAGGGAGTGTGAATTACCGCAACCTTCTCGAGCTGCATGCCGATGCCCAGATCATCATCAATACCACGCCCGTGGGAATGTATCCCAATACCACTGACTGCCTTCTGGATTTGACCCCCTTCCGGCAGCTGCGCGGAGTGCTGGATGTGATCTACAACCCCATGCGCACGCGTTTGACGCAGCAGGCCCGAAACCTGGGGCTGCCCTACGGCGACGGCCTGAAGATGCTCGTCGCTCAGGCACTTTATGCCATGGAATACTTCCTGCAGGAAAAGCAGCCAGACGCGCTGGTCAATAAAGTGTGCGCCGCAGTACGCCGCCAGACGGTCAATATCGTGCTGGTGGGCATGGCTGGCTGCGGTAAATCCAGCATCGGCCGCAGAGTCGCCCAGGCCTTGCAACGCGAATTCCTCGACCTGGACGAGGCCGTGGTCGCAGAGGCCGGCATGAGTATCCCGGCTATCTTCGCCAGCGAAGGCGAAGCCGGTTTCCGGCGCCGGGAAAAAAATGCCGTCGCGGCAGCCGGCCAGCGCAGCAATCTGGTCATCGCCAGCGGCGGCGGGGCGGTCCTGGACCGCGAGAACCGTTATAACCTGGTCCAGAACGGCTTCGTCTATCATCTCCTGCGGGAGGTGGACAAGCTGCCACTGCAAGCCGGACGACCGTTGTCGACCAATCTGGAACGCGTACGCCAGATGGCCGCAGAACGCGAACCGCTGTATCGGCAAATCCGCGATGCCGCCATAGACAACAACCACGGCCTCGCAGCTGCGGTGAAGGCGGTCATCGCGGCCTACCAAGACGATATCGCACGCTAGGGAAGCCATGCTCCACCCCCGCCCGCACCCGCCGCAGCCGACCGCGGCAGCGCCGGCCGGACTGCAAGCGGACAAAAAAAGACCCGTCAGGACTTTTTTCGCAAAATCCATTTGACAAAGCCTCTTATGTCTATATATTAGCGGACAGTCAAATCTGATTACACTTTTCTGTTTTTTGTCATTATCCCTTCGTTATGCTTAAGAAATCCTTTACAGCGGCTTACTGGTATTATGGTTTTGCCTATTACTTTACAGGCAGAACCATGTTGCTTTCCGCTGTAAACCGTCAGCCCGTGAGGTAACCGAATACGGACTAACGGACGAGAGATTGAGAGAATCAACCCGGCAGTGTGAAGCACACCTGCCGGGTTTTTTTTATGTCCGGCAGCAGCATTAACTTTTTTAATCCATTCAGCAGAACGGCCTCTCCAAACAGCACAGGAATTGATTATGATTATCGTCTTGAAAGAGAATTACAATCCGAAGCAGCTGGACAATCTGAAGCAGTGGTTGACCAATCAGGGGGTACGCATCCACGAGTCCTATGGCGTCCGTCAGGCCATTCTGGGCTTGGTGGGCGATACCACCCATATCGATATCGATCTGCTGCAAGCTCTGGAAATTGTCGAAGATGTCAAGCGCATCCAGGAGCCGTACAAGAATGCGAACCGCAAATTCCATCCTCTGGATACGGTGGTTGACATCAACGGGGTGAAGATTGGCGGCGGTCATTTCCAGATTATCGCCGGTCCCTGTTCGGTGGAGAACGAAGCGCAGATTGTGGAAGTGGCTAGGGCGGTCAAGGCCGCCGGTGCGACCTTGCTGCGGGGCGGGGCGTTCAAGCCGCGTACCTCGCCGTATGCGTTCCAGGGCCTGCGCCAGGATGGCATCAAGCTGCTGCTGGAGGCGAAGCGCGAGACAGGTCTGCCAGTGGTGACCGAGATTATGGACATCTCGCAGCTCGACGCCTTCGACGAGATCGATGTGATTCAGGTCGGGGCACGCAATATGCAGAACTTCGAACTGCTGAAGAAACTGAGTACTTTGCGCAAGCCGGTGCTGCTGAAGCGCGGCCTGGCCAGCACAATCCAGGAACTGCTGATGAGCGCGGAGTATATTATGGCCGGTGGCAACAACCAGGTGATCCTCTGTGAACGCGGCATCAGGACCTTTGAGACCGCAACCAGGAATACCCTGGATATCTCGGCGGTGCCAGTGCTGAAGGGGCTGTCCCACCTGCCGGTGCTGATCGATCCCAGTCACGCCACCGGGGTTGCCAAGTTGGTCCCCCCCATGGCCCTGGCTGCTACTGCGGCCGGCTGCGACGGACTGATTATCGAGGTGCACAACGACCCGCCGCATGCCTTGAGTGACGGACCGCAGTCGCTGCTGCCGGAAGTCTTCGCGGAGCTGGTCGGCAAGATCAACCGCGTGCGGGCAGCCATCTGAGACAGCAGAAAGAGGGGCGAAAATGAATGTCGGCATTGTTGGTTTGGGGTTGATCGGCGGGTCGTTAGCCAAAGCGGTCAAGAGCCGCACTGAGCATCGGGTGTGGGGTCGCGACGTGGTGAAAACTGTCCTGCTGAAAGCCAAGACAGAACAGGCAATCGATGATGTGCTGACGCCGGAAAGGCTGAAGAAATGCGATCTCATTCTGCTGGCGCTGTTCCCTGAGACCACCCTCGAATGGCTGCAGAAAAACTGCCGAGGCTTGCGGGCGGGCGCTATTGTGGTGGATTGCTGCGGCATCAAGCAGGAAATCTGCCGCCTGGGCTTTGAGCTGGCGCAGCAGCATGGCTTCATCTTCATCGGTGGCCATCCCATGGCCGGGCTGGAGCGTTTCGGCTTCGAAGCCTCGAAGGCGAATCTGTTCCTGCACGCCTCCATGGTGCTGACCCCGGAAATCGGCGTCAGCCTTGAGGCTCTGGAGCAGAGCAAGGAATTTTTTCTCTCCCTGGGCTTCGGCCGCATTACCATCGCCACGCCGGAAGAGCATGATCGGGTGATTGCCTACACCTCACAACTGGCGCATCTGCTCTCCAGTGCTTATGTCAAAAGCGATACTGCTTTTTTGCATTCCGGGATTTCTGCCGGCAGCTTCCGGGATATGACCCGGGTGGCGACCCTGCAGCCGGAAATGTGGGGCGAGCTGTTCTTGCACAACCGCGATCCGTTGCTGCAGGAACTCGATGGGCTGATCACTCGTCTGGGCGAGTATCGCCAGGCGATTGCCGCCAACCAGCGCGCGGAATTGCTGCGGCTGCTCGATGAAGGGCGCAGCAGAAAAGCCGAAGTGGATAACTTTACCACTGCCGGGCAAAACAGGAAGTAACCGCTATGCAGTGCATCAATGTAGAAACCAATCCGAATTACACAGTCACTATCGGCCAGGATATCCTGCAGGATGCCACCCTTTACGCTGATGCTTGCGGCAGCGAGTGCATCATCGTAAGCGACTCCAATGTGGCCCGGCTGTATCTGCCCCGGGTCCGGGCGGCCATTGCCGCTGCAGGATTGCGCGTGGGTGAGGTGATTTTTCCGGCCGGCGAGCCTTACAAGACCCTGGCTACCGCGAGTAAACTGCTGGATGCCTTTGCCCAATTCAAACTCACCCGCAGCGGGGTTGTCCTGGCCTTGGGCGGCGGTGTCACCGGCGATCTCGCCGGCTTTGCCGCGGCAGTCTGGCTGCGTGGCGTACCGGTCATCCAGCTGCCGACCACGCTGCTGGCGATGGTCGACAGCGCGGTCGGGGGGAAAACCGGTGTCGATCTGCCCTGTGGGAAGAACCTCATTGGTGCCTTCCATCAGCCCCGGAAAGTACTGGCCGATATCAGTACCCTGCAGAC
>JAAYYJ010000098.1 GCA_012515455.1 Oligosphaeraceae bacterium | reverse complement strand
GGCCGGAAATCGAAATTCACCGGGTCGGCGAAATCGCGGTCGAGGTTGAGGTCCGGGTTGTTTCTGACCAGGATATTATCCTCCCGGTAGTCTTCGGGGAAATCGATGGAGTTGAGGACCACTGAGTTGCGCATGGTACCTTTGCCGCGGATATGGCTGGCGCCGGTGGTGATGCAGCGGTCGACGAAGATGTCCGGGTCCGCGAAGGTGGCTTTGGTGCGCAGGGTGCCGTAGCAGATGTTCTCCGCGAATTTGAAGTTGGTGAGTTTTCCGCCGTAGACACAGACATCGTGGCCGTGGTTGTCGGCGCCGATGCAGCCGCTGATGCGGCTGTTGTCCGAGGGTCCGAAGATGCAGATTCCGCCGGCGGAGTAGTTGTACGGAGTACGGTTGCCGAAGACCCGGCAGTTCTCGATGACGGCGCCCTGGCTGTTGTTGCCGATGCCGATGCCGTAGCCGTTCAGGAAAGCGCTGACACCCCGGATCACGACATTCTCCCGGACGGAGGTGATCATCGCCCCCCAGCGGGTGTTGCGGTGCGAGGAGGTCACACCGGAGAATATTTTGGTACGGGAATTGAAGCCGGTGAGCACCAGCCCTTCAATCGTCAGGTTGCGGATGCCCTCGGCGGCGGAGCCGGCTTGGAAATGCAGGCCGGTGGCGTTGATGGTCGAGATGGTCAAGTAATGGCGGTCAGGCGCTTCGCCGTCGCTGGTGCGCACGTAGAGCTGGCCTTTGGTTTCGTCATAAGTCCAGGCGGCCAGGGATTTTGCCAGCTGGATCAGATTGGGGACATATTTATAAATCAGGAATGAGTCCCGCTCATTGACCGCCTCGGGTATTTGTGGCCACGGGCACATCCAGATTCCGGCTTGGGTCGCGCTGAACGCCGGCGCATCCACATCACCGCGCAGTACCGCACTGCCGGGGATGGCGGCCCGCAAAGTTACCTCGCCGCGGTCGGAGCGGAAGCTGCCGTGGTACTCTCCCGGAGCGAAGATGATGACATCGCCGGCCTGGTAGGATTTCTGGACTGCTGACAGCGAGTCGTTGCCGGGGCTGACCTGGAGTTCTGCGGCCGACAGCAGGGCCAGCGGGAGAAGGAGGAGGAGGGCATAATTCAGCAATCGCATGATATCATTCCTGGTTTGCGTGGCTAATGGATGGTGCCGGCGGGAACGTTGGGACGGATGCTATAAAGATAATATAACTCCATTTTCCCGGCTGGCCCCCCCGGCGCGAACTGCCGCCGGGGGGAAGGCGGGAGGGGTTGCCAGCCTTCAGAAGGAGTTGTCCAAATCACTGCTTTCTTCTACGAAATCGCTCGGCGGGGGGCCGTCATCGGGGGCGGGCGGCGGAGGGAAATTAGGCGGTGGCGGGAAGGTTCTGGCTCCGGGCGGTGGCGGGGCATAACCCTGGGCATTGTAGGCTTGTTCCTGCGGGTTGCCGCCGCCGGTGCTGTCGCGGCGGGGCAGGAACTGCACGGTCTCGGCGGTGACCTTCAAGCGGCTGCGGGGCTGGTTGCTGGCTTTATCCTTCCATTGATCCAATTTCAGGCGCCCCTCCAGGTACACCGGCGCACCCTTGCTCAGATAGCGGCTGCAGGTTTCCGCCATCTTGCCAAAGGCTTCGATATCGACAAAGCAAGTCTCTTCCCGGTCTTCCCCCTGGGCGGTGCGGTAACGCCGGTTGACCCCCAGGCCGAATTCACAGATAAGCATCCCAGAAGGAGTAGCTTTGCTTACGGGATCGCGGGTCAGATTGCCCATCAACATCACACGGTTCAAAGTGGCGGACATGATGCTTCTCCTTACTTTAATGGTTGCGTTCAGGACTGGGAATATGCTTATGTCAAACAGCATTTCGCCCGGGCGGGGCAGCCTTGCCGGTCTCCGCCCGGGCCGATAATGCCGGAATCAGGATTTGCCTTTTTCATACAGCACCGAGAGGATAATGCCGGATGGGTGTTTGGCATTCAGATGGATGGTGTTAATCGCCTTGCGGGACAGGCGGTGCTGACCCAGGGGCTCGCCGCTGTTCGGGTTCACGTCGAAGCGGGGGTAGTTGCTGCTGCTGACATCGACACGCAGGCGGTGCCCTTTGGCAAAGATACAGGCGCTGGGATACAGTTCAAATTCGATTTCATAAATCTTCCCGGGCTGGGCCGGCACTTCCTGATCGTAACCCTGCCGGAAACGCAGGCGGAAGATGCTGTCGCTGATATTGACGGCCAGTCCCCCCGGGGCATCCTCGTCGGGGGGGCAGAGATCCAGGAGCTTGACCGTGAAATCAGTATCCGCCGCACTGGTGGAGACAAACAGGTGGGCCTTGATGGCACCCGTGAGGACCAGGTCGCGTTTCAAAGGCTCGCTGTAAAAGCAGAGGATGTCATTGCGGGCGGACAGGGGCAGGCCATCGCCGCTGCCCAGAAAACGCGGGTCATCGATTTGCTGAAACGCCCCTCCCGGCAAGGGCATGGCGGAGAGATTCCCGCCGATGGTCGGCACCGGATGCGCCGGATCGAACAGGAAGCTGCTTTTCCCGTCCGGGTCGGTAGGCCGGGTCGAGGAGAGCAGGCCCTCCGGATGGAGAAAGAAGGTGGTCGAGCGGCAGCCGGGCGGTGGCCAGGAGCTGCTGCTGCACCAGGTCCCGCCCCGGTAAATCGGGGTGCGGCTGCCGCCCCGGGCCTGGCCCATCAGAAAATAATCGATCTTGCGCCGGACATTCAGGCCGTGGTCTTCATCCTTCAGCCACTGGCAGAACCATTGCCGGGAGATCTCCTGCATGTTTTTACCAGCCTCCGGGCCGAAGTCCGCATCGCCGGCATATTGCCCGCCCACGCCGCCGTGAATCCAGGGGCCGACGATGGCGTGCACGGGCGCAGTCTGGCGGCAGCCGTGTTCGAGCAGGTTCTCGAAGGTCGCGCGGGTATAGGTGTCGTACCAGCCGCCGACATACAGGGTCGGAATGTTGGGCAGCTGGTCCAAATAGGGGCGCAGTCCGAAGCCCGGCTGCTGCCAGAATTCGTCATAGCGGGCATGGGTGCTGATGTCAATGGCGAACTGCTCATAATGCGGCAGCAGCGACAGCGGCGTGCTGCCTTTGCGGATGGGGCCGGAGCGCAGGTAATCCCAGACATGCTCTTTCGCCTGGTTGAAGACCGCAGCCAGTTTGGGGTCGGCAGCGGCTTCCTTGCTGCTGGCCGCCATGGAGAAAGCGAAAACCAGAAAACGCTGCTCCAGGGCTCCGTTATGGCGCATGGAGCTGTGGTAGCTGCTGTGCGGCCCAACCGTGACAATCATAGTGCTCAGTCCTGGTGGATTCAAACAGGCCGCCGCAGTCTGCAGGGCCGCGCAGTAGGAGGAGCCCATGGTGCCGATGCGGCCGTTGCACCATTTCTGCTGCTTGATCCAGCTGATGCAGGCGCAGCCGTCAGCAGCCTCCTCCTGGTAGGGCCGGAAGACCCCCTCGGATTCATAACGCCCCCGCACATCCTGGCTGACCACCACAAAATCGTGGCGGGCAAAAAAAAGCGCATTCTCCAGAATACTTTTGCGGCTGTAGGGTGTGCGGAACAGAATGACCGGGAAAGCACCGGGCAGGCGCTCGCCGTCCAAGGCGGGAAAATAGATGTCCGTGGCCAGCCGGACCGAGTCCGCCAGCGGCACCATCTGCTTCACCCAGCATAACGGCGCCCGGCGGTCCAAGGAACACTCGGCAAGATTTTTAGTGCTGCTCATACTTATTCCTGGTTAAATTCATGAAGAGCAATAAACGTGACTGCCATAACATAATCCCTGACTGAGCAAGACTCAAATTATCCCTCCCAACCGAACCACACCCCAAAAACGCCGACACTGCCCTGAAAATACTGCGAAAATCTAAAAATGCAAGAAAAATCTGGAAAATAATTTGCATTTTTGAAAAAACAGTTTAGTTTTTCTTCCGGCGCGGGCAATTCATCAGTTTCCGACTGCCGGTCCGCACCCGCGCCGGGGCAGAATCAGGCGGATCGGGTGGTCGGGCGGAAAAGGAGGTCTCTCATGTTCAGACGTATGATGCTCAGCGGGATGATGTTGTCTGTTTTGCTGTGCGGCCCCGTCCGGGCCCAGGAGGGCGCAGCGGTGCCCGAGGGAGGTGAGGCGGTACAGCAGCAGACCGAGGCGCAGACGCTCAAAAATCCCCTGTCCCAGTTGCGGGGGAAGCTGCTCTACAAGCGCAATCAGGCCCGGCGACTGGAACGGGCCGCCACAGAAGCAGATGGTGAATTGAAAAAGAAAATTGACCTCCTGCAGAGTCAAATCGAGGGCCTCTATGTCGAGGCCAATCCCAAGCTGGCCGAAATTTACGCCGAGCAAAAGCAGCTGGCAGAGCGCATCGAAGCATTGAATCAGAAGTAACCCCGCACGGAATCTCCCGCCGCCGTCAGCAACGGCAGCCCGGCGGCGGGAGGAGAGAGCCAGGGAATCCTTGGTATTTATTGGGCTTTCCTATGCATTATTGTGAATGATTATGAATTATTGTGAATGATTATGAAAGTATATGCATAAAGATATATGTGCACTATCTTTTGGCGCTGTTTGGTTGTGCTTTGGTGCTGCAGTTACAGTGGCAGGCTGAGCTGCCGGAGGCAGGGTATCCGGCTGATGCCGGGGGGACCAGGTGCAACTAACCCGCGCCTTGGCAGCGTATTGACTGGGGCCGGAAAAAGCCTGAAACAGCAGCGCGGGCCAGTGGCGTCGGCCGAATTGCGGCGGCTGGCGGTGCTGCGGTTGATTAGTCTGCTGCCGGGGATTTCGGCTTGTAAAAAAAAATTCCGGGGGTATACTATTTGCGCCTTCGGGTGGTCCGTTCTAGGGTGTATTTATCTTGTCCGGATCAAGGATAGGTCCGGTCCGGGTTTCTTTCCCGCGGTTGCGGAATGTATGATGGTTGACTTTTCCTAAATTCACAGCAGGAGCAGGAGAAAATGGCGATGCGGAAATTGGTTTTACTGCTTTTCGGGGCGTTTTTTTTGGCGCTGCCGCAGTTGCGGGCTCTGGTGTTCAAAGCAGATTCACATTACCAGATTGTTCTGCCGGACAGCTGTCCCAACGCCGGCATCCATGCGCATTTGCGCCAGGGTGCCACGGTTCTGCAGCAGGCTTTTGCTGAATCACTGGGGCTGAAGTTGCCGATTGTCAACGAGAGCAAACGCGATGCGAGCCTGCCGGCCATTTTTATCGGTCAGACCGCGGCGGCGCAGCAGGCCGGCCTGAAATTTGCGGAGCTGCAGAATTTTTCCGGTCTGATAGCGGAGCGCAATGGCAACGTCTTTGTGGTCGGCAACGACCAGCACCGTTTCGGCAGCAGCGAGCCGTCCAACAACTTCCGCAGTTATATCTTGGGCTCTCTGAAGGCTCTGACGGTGTTCATGGAGGACTACCTGCAGGTCCGTTTTCTGCAGCCTGGTGCGGTCGGCATTGATTTCCTGCCTCTGAAAGCGGTCGAGATTCCGGACAGCCTGAACCGGGTAGTGGCGCCGAAGCTGATTTTCTCCAGCGGTCGCCATGCCACGATGCTGTATGATTATGCCATCAATGATTACGGCCCGGGTGAGATTCAGACCTACGGCGGACATTCCTACTACTCTGCCGTGCCGCAGGAAAAATATGGCAAGAGCCATCCTGAGTACTTCGTTATGTCAGCTTCCGGCCAACGCGATACCACCGGCAATCATCTCTGCATCTCCAACCCCGAGGTCCAGGAGCTGATCTACGCTGAAGCGGTGAAGCAGCTGCAGGCCGGCGCTGGCATGATTGAGGTCGCCCAGACCGACGGATATGTCGCCTGCTGCTGCGAAGAATGCAAAAAATTCGGCGGGGTGGAGGATTTTGGTGAGAAGACCTGGATTCTGCACCGCTCCCTGGCGGAACGGCTCTACAAAGAGTACCCGGACAAGAAAATGCTGATTATCTGCTATCCGCCCAATTTTGACATCCCGAAGACCTTCACCAGCTTCCCCCCGAATGTGATGATTGAACTGTGCCGCTATTCGCCGGCATTTTTTGCGAAATGGAAGAACATTACTGTCCCGAACGGCTTTATGGTCTACACCTACAACTGGGGCTGGTACCAGATTACCGGCCTGACCCCCAAGCGCACACCGCGCTTCTGCGCCGAGCAAGTCCGGCTGTTCATGGACAACGGCGTGCGCGGGGTCTATCGCTGCGGTCACGGCGAACTGCCGGCCCTGGAGGGACCGGCATACTATGTCTATGGTAAAATGCTGGAGGACAGCAGTCAGGATTTCCAGAAGCTGGAGGATGATTATTATCACCGGGCCTTTGCTGAGGCATACAGCCCGATGCGCGCCTTCTTTACTGCCATGCATGAGCGCCTGGAGATGTTATCCCGCCTGCAGGGCCAGGACAGCAAGGGCTCCTTCCTGCCCGAGAGCGACCTGGATGAAACGACCCTGAGTTCCGCCCTGCCCAAGAATCCCCGGGTGATTATTGCTGCCATGTATACCCCGGAGGTGCTCTCGGTGATGGAGCGGAACTTGTCTGCTGCGGAGAAGCTGGTCCAGGGCGAGAAGGTCCGGACGCGGCTACTGGCGGTGCGGGTCGAGTTCGATTATCTCAAGAATCTGGCCAATATCCTGCATTTATACAACGCGTATCGCACTCAGCCCAGCTGGGAGCTGTTCAATGTCCTGGCGCAGCACCTGGAAGAACGCAATGCCATGCTGGATTCGTTTTTTGACGATAAGGGCCGCAAGAAAAAGATTCCGGGCTGGCCGGAAGTGCAGTATGTATCTGCGGCTCCGCGCGATGTGATGGCCCGCAACGGGCGCCTCTCCGCGCCCATCGAAGCGCCTCTGACCTGGAATACCAGCCTCCTGAAAGAGAAGAAGATTCTGCCTGGTGCCGGGGTGCGCAAGGCGCAGATCAAGCGGGCCCAGGGCGCGGTGTCGGCGACGGATTTCAGCAGTGGCGCCTGGGCCTCTGCCCCCTGGCAGGACCTCAACGGCATTCAGCTGGGGCCGATTCGTGCTCAGACGCGCTTCAAGGCTATTTATGACGAACAGAATTTGTACCTGGGTATAGAGTCGGATTTGAAGGACCCGATGCAGCACAATGCGGTCGGCAGGGATGGGTGCGCCTGGCGGCAGGATTCTCTGGAAGTGGTGCTTGATCCTGCAGGCAGCCGGGAACAGTACTACCACTTCATCATCAATCCTCTGCCCAATTCGTTTTATGATTCGGCCTTCGGGATGATTACCGACCCCATCCATCCGCTGTTTAACAAGGCCGATGTTTCCTGGAACGGCGACTGGGAATATCAGACGCTGGTCAAGGACGAGAAATGGTATGCGCTGTTCAAGATTCCGTTTGCGAGCTTGAACTGCAAGACACCGTCGTCCGGCACTACTTGGACCATGAACCTCGGACGCGGTGCGCATCACAGCGACAGCCGTGAGGTTGAGCTTTCACTCTGGTCGCCCTGCCTGGAATCGATGTCTTTCCACGACCGCGATTCTTTCGGTGAGGGCCAGTTCGAATAACCTTGCCAATCTGACCCGGGCTTATCCGCCCGAATTTCTACACCCGCAGAGCAGTGCCGTAACGTTGCTGCTCTGCGGGTTTTTGCTGTCCGGCAGGGTGATCAGTCGATGGTAAAATCGTCTTCCTCCCGCGAATAGCCGGAAAAATCCGGGCTGTACATCGCTTCGGCGTGCGCCGGCGGGATTTTGAAGCGTCCGCGTGAGACAGCGCGGACCTGATAGGTGAAGACATCCTGTCCGGCTTCCAGCCAGTCAGCGAAGAGCAGTATCCGGTCATCGCCCTTTTCCCAGTAATTGGGGCGCAGGCGCGGATATGTCCGGGCCAGTGCGGGGGGTACGGCAGCGGCTCTGGTGGCAAGCGCTTCGTCTTCGATCTCCAGGCCGCCGGGGAGGAGGTCGCACAAGACCAGGTTGTCCCTGGGACCGGGCGCTGCAATCTCCAGCTGCACGGTCAGAAGCTCGCCCTGCCGGGCGCTGGTGACCGGCTGCCCGGCAGCATTCAAATAGGTCTTGCAGAGCAGCAGCTGACCCGGCTGCGAGGGCATCTCCTGGGGGATGCCGCTGACGGTGAGCTCGTAAAACAGCGGTCCCGGCCCGTCATTCTGCAGGCTCACCTCCGAGTCGCGAGCCAGCGCCTGGCTGAGACTGCACTGTCCCGTCAGGGGGATTTCCCGGCCGTCCCGGAAGCGCAGTGCGCCCCGGCAGTCCCGGGAGGCAAATTTGGCTCCGTAAGCCGCCAGTCCCAGGGTGGCCCAGGCATTGGCCTGAGTACTGCCCCAGGCGCTGCTGCCGGTTTGCAGTTGCTGCTGCAGCTGCAGGGCCAGTTTCAGTCCCAGGGCGGGGTCATTCACATAGTTAGCCAGCAAATACAGCACCAGGCCGGCCCGGGTGGCGTTGTCGGCGAAGGGGTAGGGAGCGTCCTGCTCGAGCCAGATGTCTTTTTCCAGGATGGTTCTGAGATGCATCGCGCCTTCTGAGGCCATCCCGCAGCGGATCAAGGTTATGGCGGCGCAAAAAGCCCCGAAGTCACGGGGCTCGCGGTTCAGGAACTTCCGGGCGATCTTTGCGGCCTGGCT
>JAAYYJ010000097.1 GCA_012515455.1 Oligosphaeraceae bacterium | reverse complement strand
TCACCATCCCCGGTACCGCCGTGCGTTCCATCTTGCCCAATGACGGCAGCGCCATCCTCAAAGATGCCGAGTATTTCTGTTTTGTCAAAGTCGATGACAATATGGAACTGGTCAGCGATAGCAACGACGAAGGCGTGGTATACTGATCAATCCCGGGCGCTCAGGCGGATGCCCCGGGCCCGCCAGCGCCCCCACAACCAGGCAGAAATATGAAAATCATCCGACGCAATCAGAAGAACTTCCACAGCGAACTCACGCCCCTGCTGGAACGCAGTGCTTTCAGCAGCGATATCGACCGCCAGGTCGCCGATATCCTCGCTGATGTCCGCCAGCGCGGCGATGCCGCGCTCTGCGACTGCGCCCTGAAATTCGACCATGTTTCCCTGACCCCGGAACAGTTCATGGTCACCGCGGCAGAATGCGCTGCAGCAGGCAAAAGCATCACCGCGGACGTCCGCCAGGCCATCACTGCCGCAGTACAGCAGGTCGCGGATTTCGCCAGCCAGCGCCGGCCGGAGAACTGGTCCTATTCCCCCCGCCCCGGCGTGACCCTGGGCGAGCAATTCTCACCTATGTCCAGAGTGGGCTGTTACATCCCCGGCGGGACCGCGCCCCTGATTTCCACCGTGGTCCATACGGTCACCCTGGCCGCCACCGCCGGCGTCCCGGAAATCGTGGTCATCACCCCGCCAGGCAAAGATGCGCAGGTCAACCCTGCCCTGCTGTACGCCTGCCAGGTGGCCGGAGCGACCGAAATCTACCGCCTCGGCGGTGTCTACGGCATCGCCGCCCTGGCTTACGGCAGCGCCAGCATCCGCCGGGTAGAGAAGATCGTCGGCCCCGGCAATTCCTACGTCACCGCGGCCAAGCGTCAGGTCTACGGCCAGGTCGCCCTGGACCTGGTCGCCGGCCCATCGGAAATCATGATCATCGCTGACGAATCCGCCAATCCGGCCTACATTGCCGCCGATATGCTCTCCCAGGCGGAACACGGCTCGGGCCGGGAACAGGCCGTGCTGCTGAGCACCGAACCGGCTCTGCTGCCCCAGGTGGCCGCTGAGCTGCAGCGCCAGAGTGCCTGCCTGAGCCGTTCGGATTGCCTGGCGAAGGTGCTGGCCAACGGCGTGTTCCTGCTGGAAACCGCATCGCTGCAAGAAGCGGTGGAACTGGCCAACCGCTATGCCCCCGAGCACCTCGAGCTGATGCTCCAGGACCCCGAGCCCACCGCCGCCAGAATCACTGCCGCCGGCGCCATCTTCCTCGGCCATTGGACCCCGGAGCCGGTGGGGGATTTCGTGGCCGGACCCAGCCACGTGCTGCCGACCGGCGGCAGCGGACGATTTTTCACCGGCCTGACCGCAGAGATGTTCTTCCGCCGCTCCAGTCTGGTCAAATATGACCGCACCGCCCTGGAACGCGAACTGCCCTATATCCGCTGCTTCGCCGCCAGCGAGGGCCTGGATGCACATGGCAACAGCGCCGCCATCCGGCTGACCTGAAATCCTGTCGGCCTTTTCCCGCTGAATGCATTCCCGGACCGAAAAAAACCACCATGAAATTCAAATTCCAAGCTGATCTCGCGGATTTTTTGCGTAGCCGTCACCAGGTTGCGCTCGACACCATCGAAGTAGACCTCTGTCCCCCTGATTTCAGCGGCGATGTGACAGTCTCCTGCTTCCCGCTGGCCAAAGCTCTGCGCCGCAATCCGCTGCAGCTGGCGGGAGAAGTACGGGATTTTCTTTCTTCGCACCCTGATATCAGCAGTGCGGAATCGGTCAAGGCCTTCGTCAACCTCACTCTGCAGCCAGCTGCACTGTTGCGCGATACCGTGGGCAAGACCTCTTCGGTGCTGACGGAAGCACCCTTGCCGGAGGCCGAGCGCCGCCGCATTCTGCTGGAATTCTCCGCCCCGAACACCAACAAACCGCAGCATCTCGGCCATGTCCGCAACAACGCCGTCGGCATGGCCACCGCCAGTATCCTGGCCCGGGCCGGCCATCAGGTCACCAGGGTGAACCTGGTCAACGACCGCGGCATCCACATCTGCAAGTCCATGCTCGCCTACCAGCGCTTCGGCCAGGGCATCACCCCGGAAAGCAGCGGCCGCAAGGGCGACCATCTGACCGGCGATTTCTATGTCGCCTTCGACCGGGAATTCCGCCGCCAGATCGCTGAACTGAAACAGGCCCGCCCGGAACTGGCCGAACAGGACCCCGACGCGCTGTTCCTGGAGACCGAAATCGGACGCTCCGCCCAGGAGATGCTGCAGAAATGGGAGCAGGGCGATCCCGAGGTCCGCGCCCTCTGGGAGATGATGAACCGCTGGGTCTTCGCCGGATTCGAGGAGACGTATCAGCGCATGGGCGTGGAATTCGACCACACCTACTTCGAAAGCCAGACCTATACCCTGGGCAAGGACATCATCCGCGAGGGGCTTGCCAAAGGCGTGTTCAAACGGCGCGAGGACGGCGCCACCGTCATCGACTTCGCTGACCCCAAGCTGGGCAGCAAGGTGGTACTGCGCAGCGACGGCACCAGCGTCTATGTGACCCAGGACATCGGCACCACCCTGCTGAAACAGCGCGACTATCAGCCGGACCAGCAAATCTGGGTCGTCGGAGATGAACAGAAATACCACTTCCAGGTACTGTTCGCCATCCTCAAGGCCCTCGGCTATGACTGGGCCGATAACCTCACCC
>JAAYYJ010000096.1 GCA_012515455.1 Oligosphaeraceae bacterium | reverse complement strand
TGCGCTGCTTTACCCACCATCCGGCTCTGCGTCGGTCTGATGAATCCGCACGAATGCCTCGCCATTGGTTTTTTCTGCCTGGTAATCGCCAGAGACTACGCTGCTTTACCCATCATCCGGCTCTGCGTCGGTCAGATGAATCCGCGCGAATGCCTCGCCAGAGTTTTTCTGCCTGGTAACCACCAGGCTGCGCTGCTTTACCCACCATCCGGCTCTGCGTCGGTCTGATGAATCTGCGTTGCCGACTTGGGATTGCTGGTCCTTTTCTGTTCGCAGGATGGATAGTCCAAGAATTTGCCGTAAACTGCCTGGCTGTCCGGCTCAGCGGCGTTGCCGACTTGGGATTGCTGGTCCTTTTCTGTTCGAAGGATGGAAAGTCCAAGAATTTGCAGTAAACTGCATTTTTCTCATTGCCAGTAGAGGCAAAATCGGCTATTTTTTGCCTGCGTCATTTTGGTGGGCTCTCAGCCCACCCTACCGAGGGGGGCCTCCGTCCCGAATAAGGACGCGCGCGCGAGGCGGTCAGCCGCCGCGGCCGCCGGCGAGGCAGAATCTGAGTCTCCAACAGGACACTCCAGGGAGGCGGTCAGCCGCCGCGGCCGCCGGAGGCGGCGGCATTCCGGCGCATTCTGACCGGAGCAGTCAGGTGGATGCAGAGCTGGCTGCTTTCTGCCGCAGTGACAACTACTAGCAGAGCCGGTGCCGCTACTCCTGGGTTTTACGGCAGTGAATTCTGATGCCATACTCTGGTATCGGATGACCTGTCAATAGTATTGTACCATTCGGGCAGTGCGGCAGCTGAAATGAGTACTGCATAAGCCACAGGTCTCCACCAGGCCGGTAATCCCGCTATGATTCCAGTCCAATCCGGCAGTGGCACACCGGGCGGCGAAACCTGCCGGGATTGAGATGCCGCTGTTTCCCCGGGGGAACTTGTAAAAACGCCATTCCGGCTTACCTTAAACATAATACCGAGATTGCAGTCAGTACCTCCAAACTGACTGCGCTGAATCATACTGTTTACCCCCCGGGAGAAGCTGCATGGATATTCACACTGCTCTACAAAAACGCCGGACGGTCCGGGTCTTTCAGCAGGAGCCGGTGCCCGACCATGATTTGGCCGATCTGCTGGATGCCGCCAGAATGGCTTCTTGCGGCGGCAATAAGCAGCGCTTGCGCTACCAGGTGATCCGCGATCGGGGGCTGGCAGAGCGCGTGTTCGCCCAGACCGCCTGGGCCGCGCTGGTGCAACCCAGGCGAAACCCGCAGTGGGGCAGCACTGCGCCACTGAACTACATAGCGGTCCTGGCACCGGTCAACGGCGGGACACTCTGCCATGCGGATGCCGGGGCGGCCATCCAGAGTATGCAACTGCTGGCCTTTGCCAAGGGACTGGGCTGCTGCTGGCTGGGTGCCATCCAGCGCGACCGGCTGCAGGAGATTCTGGAGGTGCCGGCTGAAATGCAGGTACTCTATCTGCTGGCGGTCGGTTATCCTGCCGAGGCACCTGCAGCAGAAGATGTCCCGGCGGATGCGCCCCTGGCATACTACCTGGATGAACAGGGGCGCCTGCATGTCCCTAAAATCCGCCGCGATGACCTGGCAATCTGGAAATAATCATCCGGGTGTCTCCTAATTCCGGCATCGGGCAACCCTAATATGACCCTCACGGCCTTCTTTCTCATCCTGGTCTCGGCATTCCTGCACGCGGGCTGGAATTTCATCTCCAAAAAAAGCGTCCCCAGCCTGGCCTTTTATTCGCTGTCCTGCGGGACTGCGGCGCTGCTCTGGCTGCTGCCCTTCCTGATTTCAGATTTCTCCTGGGTCAGGATGTCCTCACGCTTCTGGGTGCTGACCGGAGCCAGCATTATCTTCGAGATACTCTACGTTGCCGGCCTCGCCTATGCATACCGCCGCAGCGATATCTCGTTGGTCTACCCGCTGGCCCGGGCACTGCCGTTGCTGCTGACTGCGGCAGTGGCGGCACTGTTTCACCTTGGCAGCCGCCAGATGGGGCCACAGGCGCTGCTGGGAATGGCTGTGGTCTTCGCTGGCTGCCTCATGATGCCGTTGCAGCATTTCCGGGATTTCCGGTTGAGCAGCTATTGCAATATTGTGATTGTATTTGTCCTGCTGGCCGCCATCGGTACTACCGGCTATACGGTGGTGGACAGTGTGGCCATGGCGGAAATTCAAGCGGTGTATCAGCGCCGCAGCATAATGCTCAGTATTGCCTATATGTTCTTTATCGAAACCGGCATTGCCCTGGGCACCGGCCTGCTGGCTGTCTGCCGCCGCAACGAACGCCGGGAATTCACCCGGCTGCTGCGGCTGCGTTCACCCTTTGTGACCGGCATCTGCAGTTCCAGCGCCTACGTCTTGATCCTGCTGGCCATGAATTATGTCAGCAATGTCTGCTACGTCCAGGCCTTCCGCCAGATCAGCCTGCCGCTGGGAGTGCTGGCGGGGATTGTCATCCTCAAGGAATCGCATGGCTTGCCCAAGATTCTGGGTACCACGCTGATAGTCTTGGGGCTGCTGCTGGTTGCTTTTGCCTCCTGACTTGCCGCCCCGCAATTAGCTGTTACATTATAGTGTCTGCCGTTTTACCCCGGTACACGGGCGCTCTGTTGTTTGCAAGGAGGAAAACCATGCCGTTAGTAAATGATTGTGTGTTCTGCAAAATTATCCAAGGTGAGATTCCCTGCAGCAAGGTCTATGAAGACGATCTGGTTCTGGCCTTCCTGGATATCGCGCCGTTCAATTACGGTCATGCCCTGATTGTCCCCAAGGACCATCATCACAGCATCACTACCCTGCCGCAGGAATATCTGACCCGGATGATGTGCATCGCGCCGAAAATTGCGGTGGCGCAGATGCGTGAACTGAAGGCCGAGGGCTTCAACCTTCTGCTGAACAACGGCCGTTGCGCAGGGCAGGAAGTGCCTCACTGTCATCTGCATGTGATTCCCCGTTTGGTTGATGATGCGCCGTTGTTGAATATCTCGCATAAGAAATACTCCGATACTGCGGCGATGAATGAATTGGCTGCAAGCCTGCAGAAAAGGATCGACCTCTGAATATGGATGCGGATGCAGAACGCGAAGCCAGGTTGGATATCCTGCTGGCCAAGGATAACCGATATGACCGTGCGGCATACCTTTTTGTCTGCCAGGCGGTGAACATCATCGCCCGTGAAATTGCCATGAAGAAGCACCAGAGCAAAGAGAAGCATATCAGCAGCCTGCAGCTGCTGCAAGGCATGAAGAAACTGCTGCTGGTTAAATACGGCTGTATGGCTATCGACGTCCTCCAGGCGTGGAAGGTCAACAGCACCGACGATTTCGGCAATATCGTCTTCAATCTCGCAGAATTCAAGCTGCTGGGCACCAGCGAAAAGGATTCCCGTGAGGATTTTAACCAGCGGTTCAGCTTTCATGACGCCTTTGTCGCACCGTTTCAGGCCAGCGGCCAACCCCGGAAGATGCCGGTGATCAGCCTTTAGAAGTATTCCCGGGGACGATTGGGCGCCGGATCTCACCCTCGGACAGAGCAGCAGGAATTCCTGCCCGCGGAGAAAAATGGATAAATTGAGCAACGACCTGCGTCATCCCAGCGCGGATTGGCTTCTGCAGCATGACAGCGATTATCCGGTCGGCCCGACCGCATTGCAAGTCGGCGGCCTGACGCTGTTGTGCGATTATGACTGCCGACTTGATGACCACAACGGCAAGGCCATGCTGTGCCAGAAGATGAAGCTCTTCCGCAAAGCCGGCGCGGCGGTTTTTTCCGGCGAGGGGGCCTTCCCCGGTGCGGGCGGCAGCACCACTCTGCGCCAGACTATCCGCTATGCCGCCAACCATGCCCGCATCACCAGTGACTGGCATTGGCACCGCGGCGGGTTAATCCAGGATGCCTGCGAGCAGGGGTCGTTTTTCCTGCCGGGAACCTGGCGGAAGGTGTTCCTGTTTCCCGCACCCGCAGACCTGGAGCAAGGGCAGACGCCCGGCTGGCAGGCACTGCCCGAGAACGGTGTGCTGGAATTCTCGCCCTTGCCCTTGCTCCTGATCTGTGCCAATGACTCCGGGCAACAACTCGAATTCGGCCTGGGCGACGATCTCTGGCGCAGCATCCAGGGGCTGGTCCCGCAAGCCAGGCAGATTCTGCGCCTGACCAACAGCCGCCGCGGACTGCTCTGCCAGCGCTGTATTGCCGTCGCCGGGGCGGACCAGCCGCCGCTACAGCCCGAAGCCCGGGAATATCGTTTCACCTCCTATCTGGCTTGGTCGGCACCGGCCTTGGTCAGACCCGCACCGGACCCGCACCGGTACCGGCCGCTGTCTTTTACCGCCAGCGGAGAACTGGTGCGCCAGGAGCTGCTCGCCTGCGGCGACTGCCCATCCCTCAGTCTGGATTTTCGTACCCTGCCGTTGCCCCGGCAGGCCCGGCGCAGCGGTGACGGCGAAATCTGTTGGGAGAGCAAGGTCACCCAGAAATACGTGCGGCGGATCATCCGCCAGCTGGCCGATTATGCCCCTCAGGGAGCATTGCTGATCAGCGGGGGGATGAGCCCCGGACTCTGTTTGGACGGAGTGCACTGCAGCCGGCGCGGACCGACCCCGCACTGGGACCTGCTGGCGATTCTCGATGTCAGCACCTGGATGCGCCAGCGCCTGGGCGAGCAGTGGGAAATCGACATCCTGCAGCCGGAGCCCTGGCAAAGTCTGGTCTCTCTCTCCTGTCTGGGCGCCAGCAACGGCTTCCGTCTGCTGGAAGACCGGGACGACGACGAGGAGGAGGAATAAGCCGCGGACGGCTGATTGCCGTCTGCAGAGCAGGCATTTGACCATGCACAGCACTGATTACAATATCTATCCTCTGACCGGCTGGTATCCCGGGCACATGCTCAAGGCCGGGCGGAAGATGCAGGAAGCCCTGAAATTGGTTGATTTGCTGGTGGAGCTGGTGGATGCGCGGGCTCCTCTGGCTACCCGCAACCCTTGGCTGCAGACTCTGCAGCTGGACCGCCCTCATCTTATGGTGGCCAACAAAGCCGATCTGGCTGACCGCAGCTGCTCCTGCGCCTGGGCGCAGTGGTTCAAGCAGCGCCAGCAGCAGATTTTCTTCCTGGATTCGCGCCGGATTGCCAATGTCCAGGTCCTGGTGCAGCTCTGGAAGCAGACCGTCCTGGCAGAACGCAGTGCCCGGGGAGCCACCCGGCCGCTGCTCCGGCCGGTGCGGATTATGATTGTCGGGGTTCCCAATATCGGCAAATCCACTCTGGTCAACCGCCTGCATGAAAAAAAACGGGCCCTGGTAGGTCCGAAGCCCGGTGTCACTCTCCAGAATCAGTGGATACCACTGCAGGGCGGGGTCGAGCTGCTGGACACCCCTGGGGTGCTCTGGCCCAGCATCAGCGACAAATGCCACGAACTGCTGCTTACCGTCCTGGGCAATATCAAGGACGAGGTGGTGGGAATCAATATGGTCGCGGAGTACCTGGTCCTGAAATTGCGTGAGGCCGCCGGCAGCGATCCCTTCGCCAGCCTCGATATGCCGGAAAGACCGGCACCGCCGGCAGAATTCCTGGCCGCCCTGGCTCTGCGCCGGGGCTTGCTGCTGCCCGGTGGCCTGCCGGACTGCGAACGCGCGTCAGTAGCGTTGCTGAAAGAATTCCGCAACGGTCGTCTGGGACGCTATACCTTGCAAAATCCACAAGAATGCACCTGTGAATAAAATTGACCAGAACCATCTCAATGGCCTGCTGCTGGTGGACAAGGAACCGGATTGGACCAGCCACGACGTGGTGAATTTCGTGCGCCGCCGTTTTAATCTGGATAAATGCGGCCATTGCGGTACTCTCGACCCCTTCGCCACCGGATTGCTGGTGCTGCTGCTGGGAAAAGCTACCAAACTCCAGGACCAGCTGCTGGGGCAGGACAAGACCTACTCCGGGACCATCCGCCTCGGGGTGGAGACCGACAGCCAGGACCGGACCGGCACGGTCACCGCCGAGTGCAGTACCAGCGCCATCAGTGCAGACGCGGTGCAGGCGGCCAGCCAGGCGTTCCTGGGGCCGCAACTGCAGGTCCCGCCGATGGTTTCGGCTTTGAAGGTCCACGGTCAAGCGCTGTACAAACTGGCCCGGCAAGGCAAAGTCATCGCCCGGGAGCCGCGGCCGGTGACCATTCATGCCTTTGACCTGACCGCTTTCCGGCTGCCGGAAGTGGACTTCGTGGTGCGTTGTTCCAAGGGCACGTACATCCGGACCCTGGCTGCTGACCTCGGGCAGCGCCTGGGCTGCGGCGCGCACTTGCAGGAACTGCGACGGCTGGCCAGCGGACAGTTCAGGATTGAGAATGCGCATGCCATGTGCGAATTGAAGTCCTGGGAACTGCCCGAACTGCAAAATAATATGCTGGTGATTGACGCATGAGTGCGAGAACCGGACAGGTCGTATTGGCTTTCGGGGTCTTTGACGGTGTGCATCGCGGACATCAGCGGCTCTTCCAGGCATTGCAAGAGCTGGCCCGGTGCTTTGCCGCCCGCAGTGCAGCGCTGTTCTTCGACCCGTCCCCAAAATCAGTATTGACTCCGGCCAGCGCCCCCAGGATGCTCTGTTCCCGCGCGGAAAAAATCTCCCTGCTGCAGCAGGCCGGAGTAGAAGAGCCGATTTGTTTCCCGTTCGACCACAGCATTGCCGCCTTGAGCCCGCAGGAATTCCTGGAGCAGCATATCTTTTCGGTTTATAACCTGGCTGCATTCTGCGTGGGTGCGGAATGGCGCTTCGGGCGCGGCCATTGTGGCGACGCGGAGCTGCTGCAGCGCCTGGGCGCAGAGCACGGCATCCCGACCAGCGTGGTGCCGCCACTCTGGCATAACGGTGCGCCAATCAGCAGCACCCGCATTCGGGCAGCCATTGCCGCGGGGCAACTGTCCGAGGCGGAGGCGATGCTGGGGCGCCCCTATTGCCTGCAAGGCGTTGTCAGTCACGGGCTGGGTCTGGCCGGGGAAAAACTGCATTGCCCCACCGCCAATATCGCCAACCCCCTGCAGCAGCTGCCCCCCTATGGTGTCTATGCCGCCTGGATAAGACTGGCACCGGAGACCAAGGCCCATCCCGGCATCGTCTACATTGGTGATGCTCCGACCATCCGCAGAGAGGGCAGCAGCGCAGTGGTCATTGAGTTGCATCTGTTCTCCTTCTCAGGAGACCTCTATGACCGGGAGGTCAGCGTGCAACCCCTTGAATTCCTGCGGCCGAGCCGGAAATTCTCTTCCCGGGACGAGCTCGCCCGGCAGATTGCCTGTGACCTGGAGCAAGCGAAACAAATTATCGCCTGCCATTCCGCCGGCAGCACCGGCGCGGCCTGACCAGGTTCCATTCGAAGCATCGGCCGGTGCGCACAAAACAAAACGCCCCCGCGATTCCAAGTGGAAACGCGGGGGCGTACTGTTTTCAAACAGGTCCAGCGGCCGGAACTCAGTCTTTCAGCGCTGTCCAGTAGCGACGTTTAGTTTCGGTCTCCTTGTAGGCAGCCACATGACCATCCAGGAAGCAGAAATTCGCGCGGCCGCCGTGTGGCCAGGGTTTCATGCCGGTGACACTGGCGTGGGTTCCATTGCTGACCCGAGTGTATTCAGGGGGTAAGTTCGCGGTAGCTGAGCCGGTTACGGCATTGGCATCATAAATCCCGACCCAATAGTCATTAGTGCCACTGGGGACATTGCAGGAGAACTGGATGGTCTGGATGTCAGGAATGGTAGTGACCAGCCAGCCTTTGTCGATGCGCATATCGCCGTTTCCCGGTGCCAGGCCGACCAGATTGGCGGTGCCATCGCTGCTGTTGTAGGTCTGGTTAATGCCATAGCCCAACTCCCAAGTGCTCTCATCTCCGTTGGGGTCAAGATTGGCCTTGTCCGGATCGTCATCGCTGATAATATCAGCCGGAAGGATGCCGTCTTTGGTCGACATACGGCAGGTGAAGACCTTGGTGTCGCCGGTATAAATCCGCAACAGGCCGGGCCAGTAGGTGTTGCCGGTGCCACGCTTAGCATAACCCCAGACCAAGTAGTCGTTGTGGGCATCAGTGTACATCGCCGATGCGGTGCCAATCTGCTTCAGATTGCTGGAGCAGGAGGCGCTCACAGCTTTCTCACGGGCTTTGCTTAAGGCAGGCAAAAGCATCGCCGCCAGAACCGCGATGATCGCTATGACCACCAGCAACTCAATTAATGTGAACGAATGGCGGGAAAAAGTACGCATAATCAATTTTCCTTTTGCATGCTTGCCGGTAGATGACTGATAAAATCATTGAAAAACTCAATGCCCATTTCTAAGACAATTTAAGAAATGTACTGTAATTTTTGTATTTTTCAAGTAAAAAACCTAAAAAACCTAAAAAACCCCAAAAAAGGTTGTTAGGTCATGACAAAGTCGGTATTTTCGTGATTTTTATGCCGGCACAAACACAGCACACAGGCCCACAACGGCAGGCTACCACCAGTTTTTTAGCAAACCGGTGATATGGTGTTGTCCTTAAGTACGGAAAAACCAGCGGAAATCTACACTTAATAATCTTTTTCGCTTGGTTCCGGGGTTGTGATCAATAATTTGCGAATAAGGTCATCCACGCTGATGCCCTCTGAATCAGCGGAGAAATTAGTGAAGATGCGATGTCTGAGAACCGGCAGGGCAAGGGCCTTCACATCAGCGCAGGAGACATTGACCCGCCCCTGCAGCACTGCCCGGGCTTTGGCGCCCAGGACCAGGCACTGCGCCGCACGCGGACCGGCACCGCAATGAAC
>JAAYYJ010000095.1 GCA_012515455.1 Oligosphaeraceae bacterium | reverse complement strand
TTTGCCAGCCGCTCGCCGTACCGGCCCAACCCGCTGGGACTAAGCGTGCTCAAACTCAAGGACATCAACGGCCTGAAAATCCAGGTCCAGGACCATGATCTCCTGGATGGCACGCCCATCCTGGACCTCAAACCATACCTGCCCTACGCCGATGCTTTTCCGGAGGCCAGCGCCGGCTGGACCGCTGCGAACCCGTCCGAGAGCCACTCCGTGCATTTCAGTCCTCTGGCCGGACAGCAGTTGCAGTGGCTCGCCCAAAACGGCCTGGGCTGCCTGCAGACTTTCCTCTGCGATCAGCTGACCAGCGACCCCCTGAACCCCGCCCGCCACCGCCTGGTCCGCCTGCAGGGACGTACCGCCCTGGCCTACCGCACCTGGCGGGCCTGCTTCAGCCTCACTGGACAATGCGTCGAAGTGCAGGCCATCTGGTCCGGATATTCTCCTGACGAACTGCTGCAGCCCAGCGACCAGTACCGCGACAAAGACCTCCACCGACGCTTCCTGGTGGCCTTTCCGGATTCCGGTCCTAGCGGCCCAGAACCACCCACAACAGCGCCGCAAGGCCCACCGGAGGATGTCAATTAGAACATTTCTGTCCGGTGATGCAGCATTTCCCGGTAGCAATCCAGCACCGCGCCTTTGTCCAGGAAGCCGACAAAAGCACCGTCTTGCAGCACAGGCAGTACCCGCCAGGTGCTGCTGTCGAAAGCATGGGCAGCCTCGGCCAGAGTATTCTCCGGCTGCAAAAACAGGTTCGGGACATGCATCAGATCGCAGGCCAGGATATTGTCGTCAAACAAGGTTTTTTGATACAGCGGGCGCAGTTCGTCCGCCAGAATTATGCCGGCCAGACTGCCGTCTGCCGCCAATACCGGAAAGACACTCAGCGCTGACCGGGAAACCGCCTGCTGCATCATGCGCAAAGTATAGTCCGGCTGGAAGGCAATAAAGTGCTTATCCAGCAGAGCAGCGACCCGGGTCTGGGAAAGCAGGCGCAGCTCGACCTGCTCATCCGCCTGCTCCCCGCGGCTGGTCAAAATCGACTTATACAGACTGCGTCCGGACAGACTCCGGCAAATAAACGTGGACAAGGCCGTAACCAGCATCAGTGGTACGAGCAAGGAAAAACTGCCGGTGAGTTCAGCAATCAGGAAAATTCCGCTCAGAGGCGCATGCATCACTCCGGCCAGTACCCCGGCCATGCCCAGACAAATAAACACCTGCGGCGACAAATTCTGCAACCCGAACAAGGTCAGAATGACGTACAGCAGGTATCCCAAAAATGCCCCGCAGAACAACGACGGTCCAAAGACCCCACCGTCCCCACCGCTTTCCAGGAAGAGCGCTGATACCGCCGGCTTGAGCAGCATGAGCAGTGCCAGCAGCGCCGCCAGGGACCAAGACTGCTGTTCCAGGCTGACTATTGGAAGTCCGGCCAAGACGCCGGTGAGGCTCCCCTGTTCCAGCCCCGCAATATGGTTGTAGCCCTCTCCTTTCAGACCAGGGACCAGCAAAAATGCGGCATACAGAACCAGCCCA
>JAAYYJ010000094.1 GCA_012515455.1 Oligosphaeraceae bacterium | reverse complement strand
CTTGCTGAGGGCCGGCAGCAGCATCCCGGCCAGTACCGCAATGATCGCTATGACCACCAGCAGCTCAATCAAAGTGAAATGCCGCCGGCCGTGCCGGCAAGACCGGAAAGCAGACGGAACGGAGACCGGCAAAAGCCAGCGGAGAGCGGAAATACCAGAGGGCGGAGAATAAATACACCAAGTCATAACTCACCTTTGTGTCCTGCGCACAAATTGCTGCGGATGATAATAAAATATTGCCATCCTGATACGACTCAGCCGGGCTCCGGCTCGTATGCACTCACATACTCACGGTTGCGCGACAGCTCCCGAATTACACGGGATTCACCAGCGATTATAGCGAGTCGTAAGAATAATATACCCCGGGAGATAATTTTTTCCAGGCAAAACAGATAATTCAGATTGTTTTCCCGCAGGAGAGGGTTATATTATGTAGCTTACGACCTATGCCGGCGTGGACCCGCCCTGCGGGCTGCCCGTGCACGGGTCAGCAATTCCCAGCTCCCGGGACTTGCATCGTGATAATTGCAAAACTGGCGTTTCGACAGCTGGAGTGGGAGTATGTTCCAGCTGGGGAAAAACGTCAACGAAGACACGAAAGGAATGAAACCGTGGCCAAGACGACAATCACCGATCTTCTCTCTGCCGGCGTGCATTTTGGACATCAGACCCGTCGCTGGAATCCTAAAATGAAGCCGTATATCTACGGCACTCGCAGCGGCATTACCATCTTCGACTTGGGCAAGACCATGCAGCAGCTGGCCCAGGCCTGCGATTTCCTGACTGACGTGGCTTCCAAAGGCGGTCAGATAATGTTTGTGGGCACCAAACGCCAGGCCCAGGAGATTGTCCGCAGCACTGCTTCGCGCCTCGGCATGTCCTTTATGTGCAAACGCTGGCTGGGTGGTACTCTGACCAACCAGAAAGTCGTGCTGAGCCGGGTGGCTTTTATGAAGAAACTGCAGGCGCAAAATGAAGACGGCTCCTTGGCCGCACTGCCCAAAAAAGAAGTCTCGGGTCTGTTGCGCGAATTGGACAAGCTGCAGGGTGCCCTGGGCGGTATCGCTGAGATGCACAAGCTCCCGGCGGCGGTGGTGGTGATTGATGTCGAACACGAGCATATCGCCGTGCAGGAAGCAGTCAAGCTGGGCGTGCCGGTTGTGGCCCTGGTGGATTCCAACTGCAACCCCGACCAGATTGACTTCGTAGTCCCGGGTAATGATGACGCCGTGCGCTCCATCAAAGTCATCGTCGACGCGCTGGCTGGTGCCATTGAAGATGGCCTGAATATGTGCGGGAAGCATTTCGAGAGTAGCAGCGAAGAACTGAGCGAAGAAGCCGCCGGCAAAACCGACGCAGCGACAGATGCTGATCCGGACGCTGACCAGAGCGTCGACAAAGACTGAGCAGGCGTATTAACTTCTAGATAAGAGGAATTCCACGATGGTACAAATTTCTGCTAAACAAGTGAACGAGCTGCGTCAGAAGACCGGCGCTGGCATGATGGAATGCAAGAAAGCTCTGGTTGCCTGCGAAGGCGACCTCGAGGCTTCAATTGATTTCCTGCGCAAATCAGGCATTGCCAAAGCCGCCAAAAAAGCTGGTCGCAGCACCACCCAGGGCAAACTGGTCACACGCAGCCAAGGGAATACCACCGTCCTGCTGGAAATGCTGTGCGAGACTGATTTCGTGGCCAAGACCAGCGAATTCATCGAATTGTCCAATAACATCGCCAGCAAAGCTCTGAGCGAATTCAAGGAGGACGGCGATATTGCTGCTCCGCTGGGTGAAAAGGTGCTTGATGACGTGAAGATGCTGATTGCCAAAATTGGGGAGAACATGCACTTGCGCCGGGCTCTGCGCTGGACTACCAGCAGCCAGATCGGCACCTATCTGCACACCGGTGTCCCCTACGGCGTGATGGTCGAGGTCGAAGGTGAATGCTCGCCCGAACTGCTGAACAACATCTGTCTGCATGTCTGCGCCAGCAATCCCACCTATGTCTCACCCGCAGATGTCCCGGCCGAATTTATCGCCAAGGAAAGGGAAATTGCGGCTGCGACCCCGGAACTGCAGGGTAAGCCGGCGGCAATGCTGGAAAATATCCTTAAGGGCAAGATGAACAAAATTTACAAAGAAATCTGCCTGCTGAATCAGCCTTGGATTGATGACGACAAGACCACCCTCGCTGCCATTGCTCCCAAGTTGAAAATCAAGCGTTTCGTGCGCTGGCTGGTGGGCGAAGAACTGCCCGGAGAAAACTCCGACAGCGAAGAATAAATCCCCCACAGCGATATAACTGATCCTAGCCCGGCCGAGAATGCAAAACTCCGCCGGGCTTTTTTATTATGCGCGGGCCTGACGGTAACGGCAGTGCATACGCGGCGCTGTCGATTTGCCCCGCCGCATCGCCGCTGTGCGTCAATCCCATCGCGAATATCGTAGTACTGCATTCTGCCAGCTTGGCACCAACCGGCACGGCTTCGCCTGACAGCACCGCTGTGAGTCAATATTCCCCCCGCCG
>JAAYYJ010000093.1 GCA_012515455.1 Oligosphaeraceae bacterium | reverse complement strand
CTCATGCGCTTGTTCTCCTCTGAACTTTTTTTTCATTTCGATTCCCGGACGGAAGGCGTCCGCTATTTTTTCCCTCAGGGACCAGTATCGAAAAAGTTCCTCGTCATAAATGACCGGACGGAGCTTCTCCAGCAGGATGCGGCCCTTGTCGTTCAAAATTTCTTCATCGGCGAGAATGCGCTTGACCTCTCCGGTGATCTGCGTATGGCTGCCGACGGTGACCGTATGCACGACCTTGCATTCCAGGGAAAGCGGAAATTCGTTTATGACCGGTGCGTGAACCGTCCCCGCCTCGAATGTGGAGAATCTCAGATTCCGCAGTTTGTCGGTATCATAACCAGATTCCACGCCCAGGTAATCAGCCTCGACGACCTGGCCGGAATCCGGAAAGCCCAGTGCGAACGCCCGGTTCGCCAGAATGCCCCGCAGCGTTTTCCGTTTCTGCGTGGCATTGATCGCAATGGTGACGCAGGGCGGAATATGGCTGCTTACCATATAAAAGGCCAGTGTGCAGGCTTCCGCCTTTCCCGTTTCCGAGTAGGCCGATACGACCACGACCGGGGCAGGCGATACCACTGCCCGAAGTTTCAATTCTTTCTTTGCCATGCTATCCTCCTTTGTCGTGGGTTTATTCATTGGCCTTGATGATGTCATCCAGGCTGACATGTTCATTGCGGAACCGCACCGGACTGGCTTCCACCTTCAAGTGGATGGCCTGCCGCGGGCAATTATGGAGACAGGCATAGCAAACCTCACACCGTCCGGCAAACACCACCTTGTCCGTTACGGTGATATTATCGGCCGGGCAAACTTTTGCACAGACTCCGCAGCGGATACAGCGGTCATTGACAATATATTCCTGCGCGGTTTCCTTTCGCAAAATCGGCTCCGCAAGCCGCTTGCGGTATTTGGCGATCCCCTTCATCGTCTCCGGCGTGATGGGAACCGTTACCGTCTTTCTGTCCGCAAGATCCCTGCGCACCCGTTCAATCTGTCCCTCGACGTCTTTCTGCGGCAGGGTGTCGATCTGCTCCTGCATCTTGAAGATCGGCAGGTAATTGTCCACCATCTGGATGGCGTTGATGTAACTGAGTTTCAACCCCGCATCTCTTGCCGCCAGCTCGACATGCGCGAAGGCCTCGCCATACCCCATGCCGTAGGTGTAGATGAGAAAAAAATAGTCGGTGACGATACGGGCTTTGGCGATGAACTCCCGCACCATCATCGGCATTTCGACGGCGTAGACCGGACAAACGATCCCCACCGCGTCGTCCTCGATTTCTATTTTTTCCTGTTTCATCAGCTGCGGTATGGAAAGCAGCCTGCCGCCGATCCTTCGGGAAACATACAGGCAGTTCCCGCTTGCCGTGAAATAACATATCGTCATATTTCGCTCCGTATCAGGGGCCGGCAGGGCCCGCTCGTCGCCTCCGGTCCGGGAGTTGTCAGTCCTGCTTGAGACGGAAAACCTTCTTCGGCATCCCGCAGACCGGGCAGACGTAGTCCTCGGGCTCGGCATCGAGATCGCCGACATATTCATAACCGCAGCATCCGCATACAAAGACCTTTTTGCCGGTCGTATCGACATTCTTCTGATACTTGTCCAGCAGCTGTTGCAGAATGACGCCGTGATGCGCTTCCTGCGCGGCGAAAACTTCCAGTTCGGGCGCTGCCGCGTCCAGTCCGGCGGCGCGGAAACGTTCCGCCAGTTTCTTCAGACTGGCTTCTCCGGCGCTCTCGGCCTTTTGGAGACCGCGCACCAGCGCCCAGAAATCCCGGGGATACATGCCGTTCAGCGCGGCGTAGAAACCGGCGTGGTTCGCCTCCTGGTTCGCGGCTTCCGTGAATACGGCGGCGGCGTCTTCCATCCCCTGTTCGCGGGCAAGGTTCGCCAGCGCATAATACATCATCGCCCCCTTGGCCTCCCCCTGCGCCAGCATCGAGGCCGTCTTTTCCAGGTCGGTTCCCTTGGTCAGTCCATGAATACTTTTTTTCGACATGTTCGATTCTCCTGTCTGTTTATTTGAGTTGTTTCTCCAGCTCCAGTGCAAGGGAGGCGTTGCGAGTCACCTTGCAGAGTTGAATTTGCCGAGACCGGCAACTGCGGAAAGACTTTTTCTGGATTCATCTCGCGGGACTACTCCTCCGTCCGGCGCTCAGCGTAGTCAATGGTCACGCCAGTGCCGAAATGCCAGTAGTAGTCGGGATGCCCGGAGACAGGAATCCAGTAGGAGGTCATTTCGCGTGTGCCTTCGCCCGCGGGCCGATGAAACCACGCTGCCTTTCCCTTTTTCATCATCTGCACATGGCGGCACAGTCCGGCCTTGAAGCCT
>JAAYYJ010000092.1 GCA_012515455.1 Oligosphaeraceae bacterium | reverse complement strand
CGGCTTCATTCACGGTTGAGACCCTGCCTGGGGTTGATCTGAACGCCACGACGATGGCCAAATCCGGCAATCCCGGCGACACGATCACCTATGCATTCACGGTCACCAACACCGGTAACGCCCCCGATGTCATCGATATCACCTACACCTCCACTACCGGCCTAATCTGGGCTTTCTGGGTGGACGCCAACGGCGACGGCATCGCCGGCAATGACGGCGATTACCTGCTTACCGATACCGATGGCGATGGCAAAATCGATGCCGGTTCCCTGAATCAAGGCGCCTCCAAAGCCATTCTGGCGGTGGCGACAATTCCCGCCGGCTCTGCCGACCAGTCTCAGGATACCCTGACGGTCACCGGCACCTCCAGCCTGGACACCAATACCAGTGACAGCCTGGTCTTCACCACCACGGTCACCGCGCCAGTGCTTTCCGTCGTCAAGACGGTCTCTCCGGAAGGCAATCAGCCTCCGGGCACTGTACTGACCTATACGGTAACTGCCACCAACACCGGCACCGGCACCGGAACGTCCATCATCATCTCCGATATGATCCCGCAGTACACTACCTACGTAGCCAATTCCATCAAAACCGGAAGCACACTGTTAAATCTGGTTTCCCGTACCGATGCTACTGACGGCGACGGAGCCCACTATGATGCCGGCTCTACTGCGATTGTAACGACCGGTTCTGCCCTTGGTGCCACAGGCACGCTGGTACTCCAGTTCCAGGTCACCATCGACTGATAAAGTTTCAGCGTCCGTGCTGCCGGGCAACCACCCGGCAACACGGTTCGCCACATCAACCCTTTTAAAATTTTCCGTGTTATCCGTGGTTTAAAACAATGAACGACAGAATCTGTTCACGCAAAAGGAAGGGGCTCTTCAGCCAGACTGTTGTCTGGCTGAGCGCTCTCCTTTTGTGCTGGCAGATTCTGCCGCTGTCTGCGGCTCCAGCGCTCCCCGGCCAGGAAATTAAAAATACGGTAGTCGTCACCTACAGCAATGAAACCGGCGCGATTGCGGGCAGAGTCACTGCCAGTGCCTCGGTTTTCCTCTCCGGGGCCCCCATTCTGCAGATCACCCGGCTGGAGCATTCGAGCCCGGTCTACCTGGGTCAAGAACTGCTCTATACCATTGAATATCGCAATGCCGGCGATGTCCCGGCGATTAACACCGTGCTAACCGATCAACTTTCCGATTTTGTCACCTTCCAGGCAGCCTCCGGCAATGGCACTTTCATTGCCACCCGCGCCGGCGGCAGCGTGCGCTGGAATCTGGGTGATCTGGCCCCCGGCCAAAGCGGGCTGGTCACAGTCAGCACCCTGGTGCACAAACCTGAAGATTATCCGCCTGGAGACCCGGCTGCCATTGGCCCGGGCTCTGTAATACCCAATACCGCCACCCTGAGAGCCGACAATCTGGCTGATGCCATACAGGCCAGCACCTCGACCGCCGTCACCGCCGGCGTCATTCTGGAATTGCACAAAACTGCCCAGCCCGCTGCAACCGCAGTCCCCGGCGGGCAGATAGAATATACGTTACACTATCGCAATACCGGGTCGTTGACCGCCACCGGCATCGAGCTGAGCGATACGCTGCCGCCGGGAACCAGTTACGTCCCCGGTTCGGCCAGTCTGCCGGTGAGCTCCAACCCCGGACAGCTGCTCTGTGCGGTACCGGACCTGCCGCCCGGCGGCAACGGCGAGCTCCGCTTCCTGGTCACGGTTGACCAGGGAGTCCCGGTCGGGCAGAGCCTGGTCAATCAGGCCGGCATCCGCGCCTTATCCGTGCCGTTGCTTATGTCCAATGCGGTGCAAACTCTGATTGGCGCGGAAACCAGCGGTCTGAAGGGGCGCGTCTATGATTCGGTCACCGGCAAGAGTCTGACTGAGGTCAAAGTCTGGCTGCTGAAGGGTAGCGCCGCCTTTCCTGAGTCTGGCCATCTGCCTGCGCCCGATGACAAAGCGGAACTGCCTGATCCGGCGACCCATCCCGGCGCCATCCAGCTGAATCCGCTGACCAGCAACGGCAAGGGCGAATACGAATGGCCCGTGCTGCCAGCAGGAAACTACCGCCTCTGGGTGGAAACTGCTTCGAGCGGCTATACCTATGCCAGCAAAAATCCCGCCCCGCAGGGCAGCATCCAGCTGGGCAGCCACGGTGAGGAATTCAGTGTGGACACAGCCACTCTGTCCATCGATCTGCCCCTGGACCCGGCAGCCGCCCAACTGAGCCTCACCAAGGAAGCCAGCCGGATTTCTGCCAGCATCGGCGACACGGTCGAATATCTGTTGAAGATCAGTAACAGCGGCGGCCCGGCCGCTGCCGTGGAAGTCGTCGACAACCTCCCGGAGGGCCTGCTCTATCTGCAGAAGACCAGCCGGCTGAACGGCCGGAAAGTAGCGGACCCGGCAGTGGAACAGAAGCAGACCCTGATCTGGCAGCTGGGCGACCTGGAGGCCGGCGCTCAGCTCGAATTGCGCTACCGGGTGCAAGTCGGCGGCAATGTCCACCGCCAGGAAGTCACCAATGCTGCCTTTGCCCGGGGCACCGGCAGCACCGGCAAGATCAGTTCCTCGATCGCCCGCCATAAATTGATTATCACTGAAGGAGTCTTCACCAGCCAGTCGACTATCATCGGCAAAGTCTTCCTCGACCGCAACCGCAACGAAATCCAGGATGAGGGCGAAGAGGGCGTGCCGGAGATGACCATTTACATGGAAGACGGACGCTGGATCACCACGGATGCCAGCGGCAAATACTCTATGCCGGATGTCAGCCCCGGAACCCATGTCCTCAGACTCGATGTCAGTGAACGCGAAACACTGCCCGGCGGGAACCGCTTCCTGGGCAGCGGCAACTCCCAGTTCGTCGATATCAATCAGCCCGGCGGGCTGTACAAGGCCAATTTCGCCCTCAAAGAAGCTCCAGCCAATAAAGAAGCTGAAACCGCAAAACCCGCCCCAAAAACCGCGGTGGCGCCGGCGCCGCCAGAACTCACCTGGGAGGAGCGCCTCGAGAACATGACGCCGGAGCTGGCGATTCTGAGCCCTGCTGATGGCAGCATTGCCGCCGGAGATCAGATCAATGTAATGCTGAAGGCCGCGGAGGGAGTGCAACTGGCCTTGAAGGTGAATGGTGAGGTGATTCCACCCGCCCAGATTGGCCGCAGCATCACCCACCCCGGCAAGCGGATTGCGCTGCAGGAATACATCAGCGTCCCGCTTAAGCCCGGGCACCGGAATCAACTCGCAGTCGAAATGCGTGATAACTTCGGTAATGTGCGCGGGCAGCAAGCCATCACTGTTCTGTGCGCCGGTGCACCGGCCCTGATTCTGATCACCCCCGAACAGCAGGAAATCACCGCCGATGGCCAGTCCGAACTTAAAGTACGCATTGCGGTCTTTGACCGCGATAAGCTGCCCATCCGTTACGACGGCCTACTGAGCCTCGAACTGTCCGCCGGCGAAATCCTCGAAGAGGACCTCGATACCGCCCGGGATGGTCATCAGCTGCCCTACCGCGATGGACTGACCTGCTTCCGCATCCGGGCCCCGCGCGAAAGCGGCCAGGCTACCATTCGCGCCACCTTCGATGAAATAACCGAAACACGGGAAATCTTCTTCGCCCCGCATCTGCGCGATTTCCTGCTCCTGGGGGTCGGTGAACTGACCCTCGGACGCGGCAGCGGAGACGATTTCTCCGGCATGACCCACAGCAGCAATGACTGGGCTCAGCAAGGCTCTTATGCGGGCTTCCGGGGGGCGTTCTTCGCCAAGGGCAAAATCAGCGAAAACCTGCTGCTGACCGCGGCGTATGATTCGCATCAGCCGGAACGCGAGGACTTCTTCCGGGAAAATACCACCGACCCGGATTCCGAGGAAAAGTATCCGATTTATGGCGATGAAAGCCGGGGCGGCTTTGAGGCTCAATCGCGCGACAAGCTCTACTTGCGTCTGGATCACGGCAAGTCCCGTCTGCTCTATGGTGATTTCCATACCGACTTCAACGACACCATGCTGAGCCAATACACGCGGACATTCACCGGACTCAAGGCCGATCTGAATACCGAACGCCTCAAAGTCAGCAGCTTTATCGCTCACTCCGACCAGGTCCAGGTCGTCGATACCATCGCCGGACGAGGCATCTCGGGGTACTATTTCCTGACCCATGACCGGGTCATCGACGGCAGCGAACGGGTCGTCCTGGAAGTGCGCGACCGCCTGCGACCGGGGCAGATACTGTCCCGGGCAAACAAATCCCGGGGCACGGATTATGAGATTGATTATGAGGATGGCACAATCCTGTTCAAGGCGCCAGTGCCCACCCATGACGAAGAGCTCAATCCGATCTTCCTGTCGATCACCTATGAATGTGAATCGGAGGACGAAAAACAATTCAACTACGGTACCCGCGCAGTCGTTAAACTGAGCAAAAACCTCGATCTCGGCTTGACCGGAATCGTCGAGGAGAACCCGATCAGCGATGAGACCCTGTTCGGCACCGACCTCACCGTGCGCCTGCCGGCCAACAGCATTCTGAAAGCTGAAATTGCCCAGAGTGACTCCCTGTTTGACAGCAATCAGACCCTCGAGGCGGCCAGCGATCAGGCCTGGGCGGTCGATTTCGAAAGTAAACCGCTGGATAACCTCAAACTGCACGCCTATCACCGCGATATCGGCGAAGACTTCCAGAACCCCTCCGCCACCGATGCCCAACGCGGACGCCGCGAAAGCGCTTTCGACCTGGAATACCAGTTCGACTCGAAGACCAGCCTGTTCGGGCAGGTCATCGATACGCATGACCGATTCTACGACAACACCCAGTTCCTGGCCAAAATGAAACTCGAAAAACAGTTCCAGAAGAGTAAAATCTCCTTGCAGATCAGCCATGAGAATTCGAGTGACAAGCCTATTCCGGTGACCATCCTGCGCCCGTTCCAATCCCTGGGGCGGTCCTCGTTCGATATCAATGACGAGACGCTCGAAGACTCCCTGGCGGTGACTCTGGCCAGCGAAACGCAACTCTGGAAAAACCTCTCTCTGACCCTGAGTCATACGCAGGAACTGCAGGATGATCAGAACAGCCTCAGCCAGGTCGGCCTGCAAGTGCGCGTACCCGGCAAAGGGCGCGTGTTCATCAAGGAGGAACGCGCCAAATACACGGAACGCAGCGAACTGAACACCCTGTTCGGCTTGGAAGCCGACATCGCCCAAAATACCGTCGGCTTCCAGGAGTATCGCCTGGCCGACGGCATGGACGGTGAATCCATGCAGCAAAGCATCGGCTTGCGCAATAAATTCCGGCTGACCGACACTCTCTCCGGCAATCTGAGCCTCGAAAACCAGACCACCACTCGTGGCGCGGAGCGTCGCAACCGCCCGGATGCTTTTGCAGCTGCCACCGCCGCCGAATATCTGCCCAGCGATACCTTGAAAATCACCTCCCGGCTGGAATATCGCAACGCCAGTGATTCGACCACCCAGTTGGCGGAACTGGGGCTGGCCCACAAACTGAGTCCGGGACTCTCTTTCCTCAGCCGGATGCGCTATTTCCGGGATGAATATGACCAAGAGGGCAGTCGCACGGTGTCGCGGCTGCTGGCCGGCTTCTCCTACCGCCCCATCGCCCACGACCGCCTGAACCTGCTGCAGAAATTCGAATACAAGCATGAGACCGACGGCGTCGACAATGTGGGCAAAGACTGCGACAGCTATATTGCGTCCCTGGAAATGATTTACCAATTCAGCCCCCGTTTCCAGCTCGCGGCCAAGTATGCCGGCAAACTGGTCAGTGATTACGGTGAACAAACTTACACCGACCTGATCAGCACCCGGCTCTCCTATGACCTCAGCGAACGCTTCGACACCAGCATCGGGTACCGTCTGCTCAATGCCCATACGGCCAACGTGTTATCTCATGGCGGCTTCCTAGAATGCGGTGTGAAGGTGGTTAAGAACCTCTGGCTGACGGCAGGCTATTCTTGCGACGCTTTCGACAGTGACCTGACTGGCAACCGCAAAGGGCTGGGGCCATACCTGAAACTGCGCCTGAAAGTCGACGAAAATTCCCTCACCGGCGGAAATAAATAACCCCGGCGGCAGTGCGTGCTTTCTCCTGATGCACCGCGAAATATCCGGCGCAAAAAAATCCTCCAGGCTTGCAAAATCCTCCCTCCGATATACGTTATTCCCAAGTCGGAGCTTGCGGTGCTGTATTGTAGTCAGCGCTGGCAATGCCATCCTTGTACCATCCCAACCAAATGGAGGATCAGATGCTGAAAGGTTTTACGCTCCTGGGGCTTAGTCTGATGGGGTTGATATCCAGCGCAGGAGGAGCCGACTTTTACGTCTCGGGAAACGGCAACGACGAGGCGGCCGGCAGCAAGGACGCACCCTTCGCCAGCATCAGCCGGGCAGCAGCAGTCGCCGGCCCCGGCGATACAGTGCACATCGGCCCCGGACTGTACCGCGAACAAATCAACTTCACCCGCTCGGGCCAGGAGGGAGCACCGATTGTCTTCCAAGGCTCCCGCGGCGAAAAACAGGAATTCCAGAGCATCGTCGAACCCGACGGACAGACCCTAACCCAATGGCAGGAGGCCCCGGAAATCGCCCCCATGGTCTGGAAGACCGCCCTGCCCCAGCGTCCCGAGCTGGTCATGATTGACGGCAAGATGATGGGCTACATCAACCGCCAGACCATGGCTCTGCCGGCCTGGGAACAGCTGCCCGAGGAAATCAGCGAGGATATGCTCTGGAGCAAGTTCGGGCCGGAATGCAAACGCCTGCCGGGACTCGACCTGCTCCGCCTGCCCGCCGGAATCCTGGTCAAGCACCGCTATTTCGGGGAGCGCAAGGAGCTGTTCTGGCCGGCCCTGGGGGATGTGCTCTCGGGCTGGCAGGATGGTACTTTCTATATCCGCTTCGCCAACGCTTCCCGGCCGGAGCAGCACCAGATCACCGTGGTATCGGGAAACGGCTTCGTGGTCAATAATCAGCAGCACCTGATCTTCCGGGACCTGCACCTGCGCGGCAGCCGCTGCCAGATCGAATTGACCGGCCCGGACTGCGCCCGGAACACCATCGAGCGCTGCCTGCTGATGCATGGCGGACGGCGTATCTGGCTGCGTGACGGCGCACATCACAACCTGATCCGCGACAACATCCTGACGTCCGGCTTTGTCCAGAGCGAGACCTTCAAGCTGCGTGCGGCTGATGATATGCGCGGCGGTCTGATGTATCTTATTTTCAAGTATATCATCGGCACCTCCAGTTCGGATGACATCGGGGTGTATGTGACCTCCCCCGACAATGTGATCAAGGACAATTTCATCCTCCAGGGTCTGATTGGCATTGATGCCTTCGCCCCCGGCCTGGAGTGTTCCGGCAATGTGATCCGGGAGATGTCGAGCGTGGGTCTGTGCACCGGCAATGGCACCACCGGGCGTTTCCATCACAACATCTACGCGAATTGCGGCATCCCGCTGCGCATTCACAACCTGCGCCATTCCCGGGCCGAGCGTCTCGAGTACCACTACTGCAATCTGCTGATCCAGAAGCCCGGCGGCGGCTCGCAGATTTATGTCCATTGCGAATCGCACCTGCCCCAATTCGCTGACGCAGAGAATTTTGATCTGGTAGAGGGGAAGTACGTCTACAAGGCTGAGCCTCCCAACCCGGTGGATGCCGGCAAAATCCACATCTACCACAACACTCTGTACGGGGGCTCATCCACGCCCTTCACGGTCAATTACCTGTTCCAGCGCTTCCGCGCCAAAATGCCCTTCTTCTTCGCCAACAATATCGCCTGCGCCACCTGGCGCATCAGCCCCGGCAGCCAGGAACTCATGGCCGGGAACCTGTACTACCACCTGGCCGACAGCAAGCCAGTAGAATTACGCGAACCAGCAGTGCTGGAGCACAACCTGGTGCTGCCCCCGGAACAGTTCAACTCCT